>NZ_JBSRRO010000011.1:0-58562 GCF_055140965.1 Malaciobacter sp. | reverse complement strand
TTCTCGTTCGACTTGCATGTGTTAAGCACGCCGCCAGCGTTCACTCTGAGCCAGGATCAAACTCTCCATAAAGTGTTTGTTCTCTGACTAATTATGTATTTCTATACAAAATTAATTACTCATTGTTTTATCATACTTTTTTGTATGATATTATAGACGAAGAATTTGTATTCTTCTTATTTTTCTTGTCATATATATATTCAGTTTATAAAAGTTACTTCTCTTACAAACTTACTTTGTGTTAAAGAACTCAATCCCCTTCTTCAGCTCTCAATCTCTTGTTTGCCTCAGCGAATTTGGACGGGAATTATAGACAAATTCTTTCCCTTTGTCAAGGGTTTAAACTTAACTTGAGCTTAAATTTTTGAGGTTTTACCTATCTTTTTTGCTTTCTCTATATTTTATGGGGTTTATTATTATTGAGTGAATTAATAATGTTATTGTAAGTGATTTTTTTAGTCTTAAAGACAATTATAAGTTATTATATTATTATTTTTATGATTCAGACTTCAATTAATGAAGTCATAATGTATTCAAATTTATATAAACTGATTATTAGAAGTGGTACGCCCTATACGATTCGAACGTATGACCTACGCCTTAGAAGGGCGTTGCTCTATCCAGCTGAGCTAAGGACGCATAAATGAAAGAAAAAAAGCCTTACACAAATGATAAAGAAATCATTTATATAAGGCTTATATGGTGCGGATGAGAGGATTTGAAAAATCCGATAATCAGCATTCAAAAACCCGATATAACGGTCTTAGTTGCGTTTTGGGGAAACCATTTTAGTAGTCCTTGGGGCAACCAATTATGTTTTTGTGAGTGAAATTATAGTAATTTATTCTTAAATTGGGATTAATTTTTTAATTTTTGTTATAATTCATCTATCATTACTTAAAACCTAAGGAAAGTAATTAAACTTTCCTTATTACTCATTAGGCTTTATTATTTCACTATTTATTAGATATTTTCTTTTTTCTTTTCGTAGAAGTCCCTTAGATACTAATGTTTTAAAAGCTCCATTAACTATGGACTTGCTTATTCCAGTTTGTTCAACTACTTCATCTTGTGTTATATCAATTTTATTTTCATCATCCATTATTTTTATTAAGTATGTCATTACTTTAATTTTTTTACCACCTAATCTCTCTAATACTGTTATAAATTCATTTGTATTTATATATAATTCTTTCTTCATATCTATACCTCTTATCTACTTTTTTTAACTTCTGATATTAATCTTTTCTCTTCTTGTTCAATTTCTCTTTTCTTCGCTTGAAGCTTTGCTAATCTCTTTTCATTTGAAAACTTGTTATCATTTGATTTATTATAAAATTCATATGGCATAAAATCGTACTCTATACATAGTTTTTTATTTTTTTCAGTTGCTCCAAGTACTGAAACAATTTGAGTATTTAATACATATTTTCTTTTGATTTTTTTAATAAAGCCATTAGATACTAATGCCTTGAATGTGTCATTAACTGTTTTTTTGCTTATTCTTGTTGCTTGCACTACTTCATCTTGTGTTAAGTCTATTTCATTATTTATATTCATATTTTCAATTAAAAATTCAACAACCATCATTTTTCTATCACCAGTTAAATTTGTTAATATTTTTATTACATCTAATAATATAACTCTTCTCCAACCTGTTTTATCCATAGCATCACCTAATACATTTTTTCTCATTAATGTAAAGCTTTCTAATTTCCCAGTTTCTGGGTCTTGAAATGTCTTTTCTGTAAATAGTTTTTCTTTTATCATTACTTAAAACCTCCTTAGTTTAATTTAACTTTAAGAATACTAACATTATTTATAATTATTTTCTTAATTTTGGAGTTAATAGTTCAAAAAAGAAGACTAAAATAGTTTAATCAGAATTAAACTTTTTTGATTTTTTGGTAGTTTTAGTTTTTTCATTTTCAGAAAAAAAAACTAAAAAAAGCTCGATATAATCGTATGTTAAAGGGCAAATATTGCAAAAAACTAAAAAAACTAAACTTGGTTTCAATAGTTTTTTCATTTTTTAATAAAAAAACTTCTATAAAGCCCATAATATAGGGATTTTATAAAAGAAAATTAGCAAAAACTAAAAAAACTAAAACAAATTTTACAAAATAGCTTTAAAGCCCTATGTAGTAGTGCATACAGAGTTTTATTAAAAAAAATCTCCTCTTTATCTATAATATTTTAAGGCTATCATAATTAATTTTATTATTATTTAAAATAGCTCCCATCTCACCTTATGCTTCTTGAATAGTGCTTTGATTTCTTGATTTAGTAATCTTTTCTGTTGTCCTATCCCTTTATAAATTGGTAATCCTCTCCATAATCCCCTTATGTTATGGTATTCTCTACCTTTCCTATTTTTAATAGCTGTTTCAACTCTACCCCTAAATGACTTATAAAACTCGTTAGATAATCTATAAGTCCATGTATTCCTATTATCTTTAAACAAAATAAACTCTGTATGTTCTGATATAGCAAGAGTTAAACCTTTATTAGGGTCTATCTCTCTAAATTCTCCCACTTGGTCGATATTTTCGCCCTCTGTGTGCAAAACTACTACAAAATTAAGATACATAACTGCAACATAGTTAGCTTTTCCACATTTTCTTTTATATTGCCTTTTTCCATGCGTTAAATTAGTTTGATAGTAATTTTCTACCTTTAAGCTTATTTCGTGCTTTCTATGTGCCTTTTTTGATGGAATTGAAGCTATTTTATAATATTTGTATCCAGCTCCTACATATCTAATTACATAATTACAAAATTGTTTTAAATTTTCTGCTCTTTTCATATTACACCTCTACTTATTAAAAGTATAAAGGTCTAAAAGTCCTTAAAGCCTTGATATATCGCTATTTCTCAATAGTTTTATATCTGTTATCTCTCGATATATGACAACCATCTAAACCCTCTTTAAAGGGCTTAAAGGGTTGCCACACCCTAAAAATTATTCGCCTCGTAGTAGCTTAACCGATTTGCATTATTGAAGTTGCCACACTTCACAAAATTGACTCTGACGGACTATCTCGCCATTATCTCATTCGGTCATCACTACACCTCTCGACCCCCGACACCATTCGGTAGGGTCTTGCCTTGTTAGTTATATATGTCTGTTTGTTTCTACTTAGGGTTAGAGTTATCCATTGTAAAGCTAATAGCGGTAGAATACACAAAACCCGCCTTACTCTCCTTTATCAGGCTTTCAGTCGCTTTAAAACTTCGTATCTGTTGATAGATTTTATCCATATAGAATCTTACACGGTTGCCTATTTCATAGTCATAGGCTTTAACTTAGTCCATTTACTAAGCCCTTTACGGGTTGAGCTATTTAGTAGGTAAATTACTTCCCTTACTTCCCCCGCCGTGCTTGTGTAATAGCCTTTCGAACTATCGCCACAAGGTGGATTTACACCACTTCATATATAACAAGCTTATCAATTTTTGGTATGATAAACTGTTTCCAAGTCGCCCATATTTTTATCATTTTGTATTGAGTCGAAGCCGATAATTTCAATCGACAGCTCTCACCATATCAGGGCAAGCAACTTTCATTGCACCCCGCCACACGGCTATATTTTACTTAACTAATTGGCGGTTAGTTATTGGTAAATATAGAAGGAAAACCTATTGCTATTTTTCCTCTGCGAATAATTTTTTTGGCTAATTGGCTATGTTATTTTTATAACATTTTTATTAATTTATTCTCTCTTTTTTTGTTAAAACTTTACTCCTTTTTTAAATTATTTTTATGTTTATAGACTTGTAATTTCTTTTAATTATAGTCTTCATTTTGTTATAGCATTGTGAAAATTTTTCTGTAAGTTTGTAGTTCATTTAAACGATTTTTGTTGCTCAAAAATCGTGTATTCCTTATTAAAAGGTTAATCAATTTCGATAAAATCGAACTTGATTTGCTTTAATAATTTGCTTAGGTTTTGAAGTTTTTTTAGATGGTTTTTAGTTAGCTTTGCGTTCATAATTTTATACATTCCAACGCTTCGCTCAATAAGGAAATGATTAAAAAATTTTAATCATTTTTGTTATTTTTTATTGCATTTCTTGTTCAAAAAGATATAAATTTATTGGCTTAATTGCTTGTAATAGTTTGTCATTTTCTTTACTCAATCTATCAATTTTATACTCTAAATCTTCCTTATGATTTGAATATTTTTGTTCCAATTTTTCCATTAATGCCATTTGTTTTTTAATGAAATCTAAGGTCATTTTTTGACCTTATTATTGACCCACTTTTATATACCTAAAAGTCTTATATATTCGATATTTTGAATATATTTTAGGTCATTGATTGACCTAAGTTTTGACCTTAAATATACAAATAAGGTCTATTTTGACCTAAAAAATAAGCTCTGAAAACACCATAAACTCAAAGGCTTCGCCAGAATAGTAGGTCATTTTTGACCTACTCTATCCTGCCCTTTCTAAAATATCTCAAAATACAATTATTTTAAAAAATTTGTAATGCGTTGTTTTTGTAATGCATTTTGTAATGCATAAAAAAAACAAGATTCCCTTATTTAAGGCTTTTATTAAAGAAAAAAGTGCTTGCATATTGTAATGCATAAGATAGATAAGAAAAGAAAAAGTGCATTACATTCGTGCATTACAAAGTGCATTACAAAATACAGGTTAAAAATGTAATGCATTTTATGTATCTAAAAGAGCAAAAACTACGAGCTTGTCTTTTCTTTTGTGTAATGCATAAAAGAAATAGAATTACAAAATTTGTAATGACAAAATGAAATGTCCCAAAGGGGCGAGTAGTGCCCTCCAAAAATCCATAGGATTTTCGAAGGAAATCCGCATTAATTAATCAGCTATATAATTTAACAACTCTGTTTCTAATATACCAGTAGTTTGACATTGTGTTTGACCCATTTGAGTTTGCCCTTTTTCATGAGAACTAAAACCGACTGTCCAATTTTGGTAATGAGTTTGTGCAGGATATACAACCATATTCTTATTAGTTCCAGTTAAAACATATTTTACATTTACTTTCATCTTCTGTTTTTTCGTTTCAATCTTTTGAAGTAATATGTTAGCTCTACCAGATAAACTTTTATTAGATTCAACATTTATCATTGTTGTCCCATTCATTGTAGTAAACCGTGCACTCTCTGCTCCAGAAAAATTATAAGTGGCTTCACCTCTCAGGTTTTTAAAATAGCCCGTCCATCTTCCACAGTCTACATATGTATTAGGATTAGAAGCACTAAAACTAATATTAATAAATCCAGAATCTTTACTCATGTTATTAATAACAAAAGAATTATCAGTTAAATTGTTTACAAGTTCATCCCAAGCTTTACCATATTCCTTATTTACAATTTTTGAAGTTGGAATTTTCTCAGCACTAAAATTTGATGGTGGTGTATAATTTAATGATGATTGAGCACATCCAGTAAACGCAATTGCAACAGTAGTTGTAAATAGTATATATTTTACAAGTTTATTCATTTGCTTCCTTTGTGTATAATTAAAGTAATTATATAGTATTTTTTCTTTAATCCTAAACTAACTTATATAAAACTTATTTATTCTTTTAACTAATGGCTTGAAATCTATTTTATAATCACTTTTAGAAATTGCTTCAATAACAACTTCTGTTCTGTAATCTCCATATCTTTTTTGAGTTTGTGAGTTTTGAGAATGTCCCATAAAGTATTCTAAAAGTCCATCTTCGATTAATCCTTTTAAGCTTCCACTAAAATTATGCCTAAATGAATGTAGGTCTAATAATATATCTTCATTTTCTATATTCTCTTTTGCTTTTTTATCTAACCATGAAAACTTGAAATCCTTTTTATTGAAAAGTTTAGAAAATGCATTTCCATATCCTCGGTTCTCTGTATAATACAATTCTGAAAATAATCTTGTCTTATTATCTTTTCGTTGCTTCTCAACAAACTTTAAAATCCCTAACTCTATTAAAGTTGGGTGTATAGGTATTTTTCTTCTACTACTTTTATTTTTTAGTTTTTGGTCTTCATGCTTATCTTCAATTCTAAAAAAATGCACTCCCTCTTTTTCTGTAATTTGTTCTGTATAGATTTGTGCTATTTCGTTTAATCGACAACCAGTAAAAAGTAAAATTAAAGGTATCCATATTTTAGATGGATTAGTTTTTAAATTTTGCTCTAAATCTTCACTATACCATTTGCTTTTATAAAATAATGAAAATAATTGCTCAGGATAAAACTCTTTTCTGTTTTTATCATCTTCTAAGTCTTCCGTAGATATTGATACTTTATATCTCAATCTGTTTTTATCAAGATATTCATATTCAATAGCATAATCTAAAAAAGCATTAATGTTGATAAGTTTGTTTCTTGTTGTTTTTTTAGCTATCGGGGTTAGCTTTTTCTTTTTTGATGTTTCGATAATCTCCCTAAAACTCTTAGCTTTGTCAAATAAGGTTCGGTTTTTATTTCTATCAGGTAAAAAGAAAATATCAGCTAAAAAGTTTTTCATATCTTGATGCGTTAAATCAATTAAATAGTCTTTATCTATCAAGTCAAAAAATATTCTAACATCTCTTCTGTATCTTTCAGGCTCTTTTGTTTCACTTGACTTTTTATCCATAAAATCATTTAATATTTCTTCTTTTTTCTTATTGTAATAGCCTTTACTTGCATATATTTCTTCAATAGTTAAAGGCACTTGCATATTTTGATTATGTTGTGAATAAGTTTGTATAGATTGATTATATGGGTTATTATCCCTTTTTATGTATGTATTAGCATAGTCTGTTCTACTTAGGTTATTCTCTTTATCATTCTTTAAAAGCTCTATCTCGCCTTTAATTACTTCATCTTTAAGTCTATGTTTGTTTTCTTCTGAAAGTATAGATAGTGCGTAATCACACTTATTTTCCAATTCTGTGGCTTTAATTAGGTTTTGGTATACATTATCCCTCTCAGGAGAAAAAACGCTCTCTGTAAGCTGTTTTATAGCTTTTTCAATAGCTTTTGGATGACTACCTAATCTAACTTTACCCTTTTTAGTTGTGTAAGTGTATCTTTGTTCTCTAAGATTTGAATATTTTGTATAGTCCTCTTTTGCTTCATCTACATAGTCTTGAACTATTGACTTTATATAATCTACTTCCTCATACCAATCCATAATATCGACCTTTTCAGTTAATAACTTATCAAATTTAGGCGTAATTATAGCGATTATATGGTTAGCTTCTGTTAAGCTATCTGTTCGTAGTGAAACTACTATATGCTTTTGAGTTGTTGGAATTTTTCTTTTGAAGTAATATTTAGTTCTATGCTTAATTAAATATTTCATAGTTTTACCTTTTGGGGAAACCATAAGGGCAACCAATGGGGAAACCAAACTAAGAAATCGTTAAAAATAAATCTTGGAAAGTCGATTTTAAGGGGTTAGTGGTGCGGATGAGAGGACTCGAACCTCCACACCGTGAGGCACCAGATCCTAAGTCTGGCGTGTCTACCAATTTCACCACATCCGCAAAGTGGTACGCCCTATACGATTCGAACGTATGACCTACGCCTTAGAAGGGCGTTGCTCTATCCAGCTGAGCTAAGGACGCATTAATATAATAAATGGGGTAAGTAATGGGATTTGAACCCACGGCCCTCGGAACCACAACCCGATGCTCTAACCAACTGAGCTATACCTACCATAAAAAATCTAAGATGGTCGGGGCGAGAGGATTCGAACCTCCGGCCCCCTGGTCCCAAACCAGGTGCGCTAACCAGACTGCGCTACGCCCCGACAAGTTTACTTTTTAAGTTGTTTCTCTCAAAAAGTGGACGGAATTATATTATATTTTTTTTTATTTGTCAAGGGCTTTTATAAAAAAAATCATTTTTTTTTGAAATTTGTAATTTTGCCTTGATAATATAGCAATTTTATACAATACTATTTTAATTTTTCCTGATATAATTTATTATTATGAAAAAGTCAAATAAAATAGTTCACAACATAAAGTTTTTAAAACCAAAACTTAACAAAGATATTATTATATATGAAGGTCATTTTAATAATTTCAATTATGATAAACATGTACATGAAGAGTATACAATTAGTCTTATTGAAAAAGGTCATATGAATGCTTTTTTAAAAGGTTTTAATCATAAATTTGACAAATCTTCAATAATCACAATAAATCCAGATGAAGTGCATGCTTGTGCTATTGCAAATAATAATGAGTATAAACATCGTTCATTATATTTAAAGCCTGAAACAATTAATGAAATACTTAAATATAATTTTTCTAAAAAACAATTATCTTTTCGTGATTATCACTTTAATAATGAACACATCTACAATAGATTATCTTTCTTAATTAATCATGACAATATTCCTTATATTAATACACTTACATGGGAGTGTGAATTAATTGATATCATAAACTCTATTTTACAAATAAATTCTAAAGCAATTAACTTAATTGAGCTACCATCTAACCACTTATTAATACAAAAAGTGAAAGATTATTTACATGATAACTTTTACATGCAAATTTGCTTAGATGATATATCAAAAGAGTTTGGAATATCTAAGTACCATTTTATTAGACTTTTTAAAAAGCATACCTTTGTCTCAGTTCATGCGTATTTGATGCTAATAAGAATCGAAAAAGCTAAACAATTTTTACAAAAAGGCATTAGTCTTATTGATACAGCATATATGTGTGGGTTCAATGATCAAAGTCATTTAAACAAAAGATTTAAAGCAATCACTGGTTTAACGCCAGGAGAATACAAAAAATTTTTCAATTAGCAAGCTCATACAATACAAAAATATTCTATTTTGCTAATCTTACAGTATGAAAAATGAAATAAAAAAGGGATTTATGGCAAATTTGCCAATTAGCGTAAGTGTTTTTACATATGGTGCAGTACTTGGAATTATCTGTACTTCAAAAGGTATTAGTTTTTTACAGTTAGCTTTAATGAATATTTTCATTTTTGCTGGATCTGCACAATTTTTAATTGTTGATATGTTAAGTAATCCTATAAATATTTCTATTATTATATGGAGTGCTTTACTTATTAATCTTAGGTACTTTTTAATAGGAGCATCTTTAAATGAATTTTTTAGAAATACTAGTTTGAAAAAAAAAGCTTTTATTATGCACTTTGTCACTGATGAATCATGGGCAATAACCATGAGTAAAAAAGATGAAAACTTAAGTGTATATTTCCTATTGGGAGGAGGATTATGTATATTTATAGTATGGTTTCTTGGAACTTTAAGTGGATACTATTTTGGTGAGTTTATTTCAAATCCAAAATTATTTGGCTTAGATTTTGCATTTTTAGCACTATTTACTGCAATAATAACAAGTATGTATAAAACAAAAAATGATTTAGTTATTTATTTATTCACTGCATTTATTGCAGTTATTTTTGAAAAAATTATACCAAACATGTCATATATAATAATCTCTGCATTATCTGGTTCTTTTTTATATGTATATTTAAATAAAAGAAGTTGTAATGAGTAGTTATGATATTTTAACTATTATATTCTTTGTTGCAATAGGTACTTACACCTTAAGAGTCTCAGGATTACTTTTATCTAATAAACTAAAAAAATTTAAAAATATCGATATTTTTTTAGAATCAATTCCTGCAACACTATTAATTGCTTTAATTGTTCCTTCTATAATAAAAATTGGGATAATTGGTATTTTTGCAGGGTTTACTACTATTTATATCATGTATAAAACAAAAAGTGTTTTATTGTCTATGAGTAGTGCTGTATTTATTGTTGCTTTATATAGAAATGGACTTCTTTTTTAAAGAAGTCCAAAAAATTATTTAAAATTGAATCAATCCATCAACAGGAGAACTTGCAGTAGCATAAGGTTTTTTAGGAATTCTTCCAGCTTTATAGCCCATTCTTCCTGCAATAACTGCATGTTTCATAGCCTCTGCCATTTTTAAAGGATCTTTTGCTTGTGCTATTGCAGTATTTGTTAATACAGCTTCTGCTCCTAATTCCATTGCAATTGCTGCATCACTTGCACAACCTACTCCAGCATCAACAATAACAGGAACTTTTACTGCATCTTTTATAAATGCAATATTATATCTATTTTGAATTCCAAGTCCAGAACCAATAGGAGCTGCTAATGGCATAATTGCATCTGCACCTGCATCTTCTAATCTTTTAGCAATAATTGGATCATCATTTGTATATGCCATAATTGTAAAGCCATCTTTTTTTAAAACTTCACAAGCTTTTATTGTGTCAATCACATCAGGATATAAAGTTTTATCAGCATCACCTATAACTTCTAATTTTATTAAATCAATTCCTGTAGCTTCTCTCATAAGTCTAAATGTAGTAATTGCTTCTTGTGCAGTAAAACACCCTGCACTATTTGGTAATAACTGAACATTTGTATCTTTAAAATAATCTAGTAAATTCTCTTCATTTGGATTTGTAATATTTACTCTTCTAATTGCAACAGTAATAAGTTCACTTCCACTTGCTAATGTAGCATCTTTTGTTGTTTGGAAACTATCGTACTTCCCAGAACCTACAATTAATCTACTATTAAATTCATACTTCCCTATTTTTAAAATATCGCTCATTTTTGTTTTTTTCCTTTACAATATATTTATTTTAACAACTTTGACATATAAACTTTTTATACTCTTTACTTAAATTATCAATTTTAAAGCTTATAATTTCGGGCACATCATAGCTATGTAATTCTTTAATCTTCCTTTCAATTTTTTCGAAGTTTTCTTTTTTAGTTTTGATACTTATAAGAAACTCTTCATCCTCACAAAAATCATCTTTCCATACATAAAAAGATTCTATTTTTGACACTTGAACGCAAGCTACGAGTTTTTTCTCTAACAATATTTTTGAAATCTTTTTTGCCTCTTTTATACTATTTGTTGTTGTTTGTACTAATATAGGTTTCATAAACTTTTTATTCCTTTTATTAAATCTTTTGGGGTTAAAGCATAATTATTGCCTTGAAATTTTTTTGCTACTAAAGTATGTGCTAAAGATGCATTTATTGCACTTTGCAAATAGTTATATCCTTGAGCAAGTAAAGCTACAATTAATCCACTTAATACATCTCCACTTCCACCTTTACTTAAAACTGATGTTCCTAATATGTTTACATATAATTTATCATTTTGACTAATTATAACATTTGCACCTTTTAATAATAATGTTACTTTAGGATATTTCTTACAAAACATCTTTACATATTCGAACCTATTATTTTGTAAAGTATCAATATCAATATCTGCAAGCTTTGCTAAACTTAATAAAGAGCAAAACTCTTTTGGATGTGGCGTTAAAATAATCTCTTGATTTAAATAATCAAGGAGTAACTCTTCATAAAATAAATCAGCATCAATAACTTTTGCCACATTAGTATTTAATATCTGTTTTAACTCATTTTTATCATATAGTCCCAGTCCCATTCCAAGAGCAATAGCTGTTACATTTGAAGGTAACTTATGACTTTGCATAATGTAATATGGAAGTTGTAACTCTTCATGAACAATAGCTGTTACAAGTCCTGCGCCAAAATTAAAAGCTGCACTACTTGCAATAACTCCTGCACCTTTTTTGCAACCAACAACTACGCAAGCATGACCAAAACTTCCTTTATGCGAATTTTTAGTATCTCTAAAAGGAAGCTTTAAATCTTTTTTCTCAAGTAAAAACATATTTGAGTCATTTTCATAAATAATATCTGAGACTCCAAGATTTGCAACTTTTAATTTTCCAATATACTCTTTTGCATAATCTGCAAAAAGTGAAAGTTTCAAAGCTCCCATAGTTATAGTTTTATCTGCTTTAAAAGCTGTAGTTTTAATTACTCCTTTATTATCAATTCCACTTGGTATATCACAAGCAATTTTATATGAATTAAATTCATTTAATTTATCTATTATAGTATTTGATTCTTCATCTAAAGGTTTATTTAAGCCACTACCAAAAAGACAATCTACGATACAATCTGCTTTTTTTACTATACTTAAATCTTTTATGCAATTTAAACCTAAAAGTTTTAATCTTTTATATTGAAGTATTGCCATTTGTGATTTTAATTCAAAAGGAATATATATATGTATATTTTTATATTCATTTTGTAATAATCTTGCCAAGGTTATCCCATCAGCGCCATTATTTCCAACTCCACAAACTATTAAAACAGTTGAATCAAAAGCTTTAATATTTTTCTTTATATCTTTCTTTAAAGCTAATGCTGCATGTTCCATTAGTAACTCTTCATTTAAGGAAAATTTTTCATAACATTTCTTGTCTAAAGAACCAACTTCATTAAATATTTTTCGCATAATTACTCTTTTTAATATAAATTTATCTATTATATAAAAATTAAACAAAAATATTTATAATAGATAAATTTTTAAGTTTTTTGTAACTTTATTACTTAAATCTTTTAGATTTTATATATTTTTGTTGTTTATTAATTACATATAAGTTATATTTTACTAACCTTATAGATACAAAAGAAAAAGGAAAACATATGAATATGATAATAGACTTTTTAAATAACATATTTTGGGGATACATTTTAATTTACGGATTATTAGCCGTTGGTGTATTTTTTACTATTAAACTTAAGTTTATTCAATTTGTGCACTTTAAAGAGATGTTCAAATCAGTATTTGATAAAGATGAAACTGATGAATCAGGAATTTCTCCATTTCAAGCTTTAACTATTTCACTAGCTTCAAGAGTTGGTACAGGTAATCTTGCAGGTGTCGCAGTTGCACTTTATTTAGGTGGAGCTGGAGCGATTTTTTGGATGTGGATTGTTGCATTAGTTGGTATGGCAACTGCTTATGCAGAAAGTACTCTAGCGCAACTTTATAAAATCAAAGATAAAAATGACCAATATAGAGGTGGACCTGCATTTTATATTGCAAAAGGTTTAAAATCACCAGTACTTGCAGCAATTTTTTCAATTAGTTTAATTTTAGCATTTGGTTTAGTATTTAATGCAGTTCAAGCAAACTCAATTGCAGGTGCTGTAAGTGCTGCTTTTGGAGTTGAAAAATTATATGTTGGTTTTACAGTTGCAGCAGTTACTGCACTTGTGATTTTTGGTGGTATTAAAGGTATTGCTAAAGTTGCTGAAATTGTTGTTCCTTTTATGGCAGTTATTTATTTACTTCTTGCTATTTTCACTATGATTATAAATTATGAAGCTGTTCCAGGAATTCTTGCATTAATTGTAAAAAGTGCATTTGGATTGGAAGAAGCAGTTGGTGGAGTAGCAGGTGGTGTTTTAGCTGCACTTTTAAATGGTGTTAAAAGAGGACTATTTTCAAATGAAGCTGGTATGGGGTCTGCACCAAATATTGCAGCAGTAGCTACGCCAGCACCACACCATCCATCTTCTCAAGGTTTTGTACAAGCATTAGGTGTATTTATTGATACACTATTAATATGTACTGCAACTGCTGTTATGATTTTACTTGCAGGTGTATTAGATCCAGAATCAGGAATAAAAGGTATTGAGTTAACTCAATTAGCACTTTCAACTCATATTGGTGATGCAGGTGTTTATTTTATTGCTATTGCAATTTTATTTTTTGCATTTACTTCTATTATAGGAAACTACTCTTATGCTGAAAATGCCTTAACTTATTTAGGAATTGGTAATAAACTTGGAGTTACTATTTTAAGATTTGCAACAATTGCTATGGTAATTTGGGGATCTTACGAAAAAGTACAAACTGTATTTAATGCAGCTGATGCATCAATGGGACTTATGGCAACAATCAACTTAATTGCTATTGTTTTACTTTCAGGAACTGTTGTTAAATTAACAAAAGATTATTTAGAACAAAGAGAGCAAGGGAAAGAACCTACTTTTGAAGCTAAGTATTATCCAGAATTAAAAGATAAAATTGATACAACTATTTGGGTAAAATAGATAATAAGAGGTAAAACCTCTTATTATTTAAACTTCCAACCCTCTTTTTGTAAAATCTCTTTAACTTTAATTTTCACATCACCTTGTAACTCTATCCACTCTTCTTTGATACTTCCACCACATGCAAGCTTTTTCTTTAAAAGTTTTAATATCTCTTTTTTATCTTTATCTAATAAGTAGAATCTTCCTACTAATGTTACTGGTTTACCTTTTCTTTTTTCAAAAGTAAAAACTAACTGATGCTTATTTTTTGATTCAATTGTTTGCTTAGAGTTTTTTTTCTTATCTTCTTTTTTTGTATCAAAACTATCACCTTCTAATTTTGCACCCATTTCAAATATCATTGCTTAATCCTTTTAGCCTATGAAAATATTTACATATTTTTAATTCTAGTTTGAACATCTATTTCATCAATTGAAACAAACTCTTTTCTTTCAAATTGCTCAATTGCTACTCGTCCAATCATTGCAGCATTATCAGAACAATACTTTAACTGACTTAAATGCAGTTTTGTATTATGCTTATTACAAAGCTCTTCTAATTGAGTTCTTAGATATATATTTGCACTTGCTCCACCAACTATTGCAAAGTTTTTTGGAATTGTTGTTTTAAAATATTTCTTAATTTTTTGCATTATATGTGCAACTGCTGTTTTTTGAAATGAAGCACAAATATCTGCTTTATCTTGAGAGGATAGTTCCTCTATTTTTTCTATTTCTAATCTTACTGCATTTTTAAGTCCAGAATAACTAAATTCAATTTTAGGACTTTGTCTTAAAGGAATAGGAAGATTAAATCTATTTTTATCTCCTTTTTGAGAAAGCTCTTGAACTATAGGTCCTCCAGGATAGCCTAAGTTCATCATTTTTGCAACTTTATCAAAACTCTCTCCAAAACTATCATCCATTGTACTTGCAATAATTTTCATATCTTCATAAGAATTAGCTTCAATTATTTGTGTATGTCCACCTGAAACTAAAAGTATTGTACAAGGAAGTATTTCATCTTTTTCAATAAACAATGAATAAATATGCCCTTTTAGATGATTTACTGCAATTAATGGAATATCTAGTGATATTGCTAATGCTTTAGCCATAGTAACACCTTCCATTAATGTTACAGATAAGCCAGGCGAGTTTGTAACTGCAATAGCTTTAAGATTTTTAAAATACTCTTTTGTCTCTTCTAGTATTTTTGGTAAAGCTTCTATGTGAAGTCTTGCTGCTAACTCAGGAACAACTCCCCCATAAACACTATGTTGTAGTTCTTGAGATATTTTTTTATGAAATATTAATTTTTTTGTTTTTATATCTGTAATAGCTATTGAGCTATCATCACATGATGATTCAATACTTAAAATCAATTAATTTATCCTTTTTATAAAACTTAAGAGTTTTTAGACTCTTCACACTCTTCTTCTCTTTTTATCCAATCTAAAGCACAATCCAGTTTTCCAAAACCTGATTGGGCATTTATATGTCCTGCATTTTCCATTATCTTCATACCAATATTTAACTCTTGTTGTAATTGCACAGCCTCATCTAAACTCATATAAGGATCATTAGTAGATGCAGCCATAATAACCTCTTTAGCTTTTAAATCTTTTGGTGCACTATAAGGGAAAAACTCTTTTATCTCTTCTACATCACAAGTTTTTCTAACAGGAGCAACTAACATTAATTTATCAAGTTTTATATCAAGTTCATCACAAACATGAAACCATAAGATATTTGCCAAAGAATGACAAACAACAATTTGAGGATTAAAATGCTCAATCTCTTTTTTTAAACTCTCTTTCCATTGATTAAAGCTTGGATTATTTCTATTTGGGAAAGAGGGAAAAGAGACAATATAGTTCTCTTTTATTAAATCAGCAGCTAAATGTGCTTGCCAATGTGGATAATCACTTCCATTTAATCCATGTAATATCAATACTTTCTTACTCAAAACCCTTCCTTATTTAATATCTCTTACACATCTTATGTATTTTTTCTTATGTCTACTATCAAAATATGCAGTTCCACTTATAAAATGCATATAATCAGCATAATACCATAGTGTTCTCCAATGAGCTTTATTTGCCCAATATCCATCTGGAACGTTATATCTAAAAGCTCTATTAATATAATTTATTTGATTTTTCTTATCAACTATTAATTTAAACTCTTCAATATTTGGAACTCTCCAATTTAAAAAACCTGCATGTTTTAAGTTTTGACAATAAATTGGTGCTTCTTCATGGGTTTTTTTAACTTTTATAACACTAATATCATCTTGCCACATTAAACTGTTCTTTTTATCAACAACAACTTTTAAACTATGGCTTCTTTGGAAATTATTTGCATACAAAGATCCAACAATTAATAGAAAAAATATTAGTTTCATTATTTAGCCTTTATACTAAACTTACCCTTTTCTAACTGCCTTGTTACACTTTTTTCAAAAAGCTCGATCTCTACTTTATATCCTGTTTTAAAAACAAGTCCTACAAGCTCTTTATGCTCTGTTTTTTCTTCATTTGAACTATTGTGTTTTTTCCATTGTTCAAATTTATGTTCATAAGAGTTTAAAATCTCTTTTTCAAATTTACTTCTTGTATATATGAAGTATATTACCAAAATTATTAAAATAAGAAAAGGTATAAGTAAATCAAGACTCACAATAGTTTCTCACTTCTTTATCTATTTCATAAATATCATCTATACTATTTATAATTGGTTTATTAAATTTATTTATTGCATCAAGTGTAATTTTTGATACATCTAAAAAGCCTATTTTGTTATTTAAAAACTTTGAAACAGCAACTTCATTTGCAGCATTTAAAATAACTCCTAAATCAGGATTGCTTAAAACTTCATCTTTTATTTGCCAAATTGGATATCTATTCTCTTCTATTTTTTTAAACTCAAAAGAAGCAACATCAAGTAAATCAACTGGTTTTAAAATTGGTTCTTCAACTTTTCCTAAAATTGCATATGCAATTGGAAGTTGCATTGATGCATTTGCAATATGTGCTGTTGTACTTCCATCAGTAAAATTTATTAGTGCATGAATCAATGATTTTGCTTCAATTATTGCATCTAATTTTCTTGTATTAAATAACCATTTTGCTTCAAGTAATTCAAACATTTTATTTGTCATTGTAGCACTATCAATAGTAATTTTATTTCCCATTGACCAATTTGGATGCTTTAGTGCTTCTTTAATAGATACATTCTTTAAATCATTTAAATCATAATCTCTAAAAGAGCCTCCACTTGCAGTAATTAGCATAGAATCAACTTTTTTATTTTGTAATAAATACCATAAACCAAAGTGCTCACTATCAATTGCACTTAAATTTGTTTGATCTATAAATTTTCCTGCTACAACTAAAGACTCTTTATTTGCTAAAGCTAATTTTTTACCACATTTTATCGCTTTTAATGTTGGTTTTAATCCTAAAAAACCAACTAATGCATTTACTACTATTTTAGAATTACTATTTTCAATAGCATCTAAAATTGCACTTTCTCCAAAAAAAACATTTTGATGATTTACATCTTTTATATGTTCTTTTTTTGCTATTACAACTCTTTTGGGATTAAACTCTTTTATTTGTTCATTTAAAAGTTTAATATTAGTCCCTGCAACTAGAACCTCAACATCTAAATTAAACTTTCTTGCAACATTTAGAGTATTTACCCCAATTGAGCCTGTACTTCCTAATACTATCAAACTGCTGCTCTTAATACAACTAACATTACAACTGAGGCGAATAAGTATCCATCTGTTCTATCTAATACTCCACCATGACCTGGTAATATGTCTCCACTATCTTTAACCTTAGCCTCTCTTTTTAAATAACTTTCAAATAAGTCCCCAAAAATAGAAGCAATTGCTACTATAAATGAAATTAAAAAAGCTTGAAAATATGAAATATTTGAAATTGCAAAAAGTGCTCCAATTAAAGAACCAAATATTACTCCAGCAATTACTCCCTCAAGTGTTTTATTTGGACTTGTTTGGCAAAACTTTGTTTTCCCAATACTTTTTCCAATAAAATATGCACCTGTATCTGTAGTTGCAACTATAAATAAAATCCACCACAGAATTTGTATCCCAAATTCATTATATAAAGATAATAAAATTAAAAATGAAGCCAAAGGATAAAGTAATGGTAAAAAAGTTTTTTTATCAATATCTTTTGTATATGCTAAAACAGAAGCAATAATTACTAAAGCTAAAAAAATCAAATTTTCAGAATCTTTATAAAAATAAGCTATAAGCCATGAAATTAAAGCTATTTGATAAACAATATAGCTTTTTACTTGAAATAGTTTCATTGCTTCACTTACTCCAACTATCATAAAAAATCCTAAAAATAACCATGTGATAAAAAATATATCGAAGTAACTTACTAGAATAAATACAAAGAATAAAACAAGTGCTGTTTTTATCCTTGTTGAACTATCTTTTATTAAATTTGACATTAATTTCCCTAAAAGTAAAATAGTTAAAAGTTTAGCATGTTATCACTTTTGATTTGGTGAAAAATAAGTTTAAGTAATTTAAGTAGAAATTTAGTTGTAATAATAAGAAACCTAAAATTAGGTTTCTTATATTATAAAATACCAGAAAGAGATCTAGTTAATCCCTCAACAAGTTTAGGTTTTGCTTCTGTAAATTCTAAGTTTACTTTATTTGCTGTACTAACTACTCTTGTTCTAAAGATTTTCCATCTTGCATTTTTAGTATTGATTTTTTGATTAACATTTGCAGACATACCTTGTTTTGAATTGGCATTTGCATTTTGAATAATTGTTTCACCTTCTAAGGGTCTTTGTCTAATCTCTACATCAGTTATCATTGTATAATAAGTGTCATCAACCATTGCATCTGCAACAGAAGCAACTAAACCACCAATAAGTCCACCAGCTGCATATGATTTAGCACTATTTGCTCCACTTGCAGCTGCGATTCCTGCTCCTAGAACAACTCCACCAAATCCAGACTCTAGTGCGCTTCTTGCTGTTCTTGCATCACTTTTACCAACTTGAAGTAAGTTAGCTTGAACCATAAATTGTGCTTCTTTTGGATTTCTAGTAATTTTAAATCCTCTTTTTTCAAAAGCAGTTTTAACTTCACTTTCTACATCGATAGCTTTATCAGTAGTATTTCTAACTCTTACATAAACGATTTGCTTTTCTGGAGCAACTGGCTCTAAGAAAATTGAGTCACTCATTTTTGTTTGAACATCTAAGTTTCTTTTCTTAATTGCCGTATGTAAAGCTCCACAACCTGTAAATAACGAGATAATAAAAATTGAACTTAAAGTAAGTAATCCAATTTTAACATAACTTTTCAATATTTCCTCCTTGATATTGGTCATGAAATATTATCAAAAAAGTCATAAAATATTCTAAAAAATAAAGATATATTTAAGTAAAAATTCATTATTTATTTATTTTCTCATAAAAAAATTATATTTTAAAATAAATCATTATATATCAACTTCAATTGTCGTATAAGGATTATATAAAACATTTGAACCACTTTGAATTTTTACATTTCTTCTTTGTGTATAATCAACTAAATAGTTTCCTGAAAACTCTACTGAAAACTTTGCACATAATTGGGCTGCTTTTATTATTACCTCATCTGGAATTGTTTTTTTACTATTTTGAACTATTACATGGCAAGATGTTCTATCTTTTAAATGAAACCAAAAATCACTTGCTTTTGAGTTTTTTAATAAATAAATATTCTCTCGTTCATTTCTACCTAGCATTATTTTATAGCCATTAAAAAAGAAATTTTCATAATTTTGTTGTTTTACTGTTTTTGTTTGATTCTTTTGTTTTTTAGGTAATAAAAACTCTAATTCATCAATATTTGTACATTTTTGTACATTTGATTTCATTTTTAATAAAAATTCATATTTTTGCATTAAGCTACTTTTTTCAATTGAGATATTAAGTGCTTTTTGTTTTAATCTTTTTGCTTTTTTAAATAATTCATTTGAATATGTTGAGGCATTCATATTAGATTGTAAATCGATTTTTACTTGATTTCCTTCATAATCAATTGTTTCTAGCTCTTTTTGGTAAGGTTTAATATTGTGTAAATTACTTAAAATTATACTTGCATTTTTATATAATACATCTGATTCTTCTTCTAGTTTTTCTTTTTGAGGAAGTGAATCAATTAAATTTTTAAGTTTTTTTAATTTCTTTTGTATTCCTACTATTTTTTGTTTTTTTAAGTTATCTAAAAAGTTTTGTTCTTTTATTTCATAAACTTTATATAAATACTCTTCAATATTCTCTTCATGTCCTTGTACAAACTGAAACTTTTGCCTTGGTATCTCATCTAGTTTATGTCCTGTTTTTACAATTCTACTTGAAGAGAGCTCATCAACATGTCTTAATGCTTCTAAAACTACTCTATCTTCATCTAAAATAATAATATTTGTATGTTTTCCTGTAAATTCTAGTTGTAAAATTGTTGTTAGCTTCTTGTAAGAAGAAGATGAATTCACTTTAATATTTATTACTTTATCTTCATTGTATATACTTACATACTCAATTTTTGAATTTGTAAACCTTTTTTGAAGCAATACATCAAAAGGTGCATTATAATCTTTTTTAGTATTTACTCTATCTTTTTTCTTATAAATTAGACTTTGCCCCTTAGTCATGTCAAAATATAATGTGTTATTATTATTAAATTCAATTATAATTATATTATTGTCAATTCGCTTTATAAGCTTTATAATATGGGCGTTTTCTTTCAAATATTCTACTACTTGTTTTAATAAAAAGTACTTCACAATTAATTCACTTTATGTTATAATATTTTCGTCTTGGTTTTTTATATTAATAAAATATAATTGTACCCAAATTTAAATTAGGAGAAATTACAATGACAAAATTCGCAAAAATTGCTCTTGCTGCTGCATTAATACTAGGAGTAGCTGCATCAACAGCATCTGCTGATTCAAGAAAAGGACAAAAGATTTTTATTAAAAAATTAAAATCTCCTTGTGGAATGAATGGAGATAAATTCGCTGCAAAACATTCACAAGATGAATGGAAGAAGATTAAAGACTCTGGAAATTTCGAGAATGAAATAATTAAAATATGTCCAAAAGTAAAAAAAGGTTCGATTAAACAAAGTTGGCAAGATCATCTTTTTGATTTTGCATATGATTATGCAAATGATTCAGGAAATGTTCCTTCTTGCTAATTTTATAAAATATTTTTAAGGGAAGTAGCTTATGTTACTTCCCTTTTTTTATATTTATCATAAGATAAACTAATACTATATTAAGCACCTATTAAAAGCTATAGTTATATAATAATCATAAGATAAATAAAACTTTATATTATAAGTTTTAATTATTATATTACAAAGACACAAAGGGAACAATCAATGAAAAAGACTATAATAGGGCTTTCTACAGCTGTCGCATTAAGTAGTTCTTTATTTGCTTCTGATACATCAAATAATGAAATGCTTAAACAAATACAACTATTAAAAAAACAAATACAAATGCTTGAGACAAAACTAAATTCAAATGAAACTAAAGTATCTAATCTAGAAAAAAGCTTTACAGATAAAAGATTTACAAAACTTGAGAAAACTGTTGATAGAAATTCAAGAAAAATACAAGATGTTAAAGCACATGATGCTGGTGATAATATAAAATGGGATATTGATTTTAGAACTCAATATGACAATGTTCAATACAAATTAGGAAATGGTAAAAAAGTTTCAAATGAAGCAATTTTTTCAAATAGACTTTGGTTAGGCATGAAGTTTCAAGCTGATGATAACTCGATTTTTTATGGAACACTATCATATAACAAACTTTTTGGAGATAATAGAGCTGACATCATGTCTGATGGAGGAACTCCAAATAATGCCAACTTTGATTGGGTTACAAATGAAGCTGCTACAAATGATAATAGTCTAAAAGTAAAAGAGGCTTATTGGTTATATAAAAATGATTCATTTTTAGGAAATAGTGATGTTTCTTGGACTGTAAGTGTTGGAAGAAGACCTTCAACTGATGGCTTAGGAATAAACTTTAGAGCTGATCAAAGTAGAAAATCAGCACTTTCACACACTGTAAATGTTGAGTTTGATGGAGCTAGTGCGAGATTTAATCTTGATAAAATAACAGGGGTTAGTGGTATGTGGCTTAAGTTTTGTGCAGGAAGAGGTCTTACAAATGCAAAACTTAGATTCTCTGCTGATGGTTTAGATTATATGAAAGATGGTGATACATCAGAAAATGTTGATATGGCTGGAGTTATTTTAGTACCATATGATGATGGGCAATACTCTATTCATATGAACTATGCAAAAGCTTGGAACTTAATAGGAATGGAAGGGAGTATTGACAATAAAGGAAATGCAAGTCCAACAACAGGTAAATTTGATAACTTTGGAGATATTCAATTAGCTACTATTATGTTTAAAGCATGGGGTATTGGAAATGGAATTTCAGACTTTTTAGATGATACAACTGTTTTTGCCTCATATGCCATGAGTAAAACAAGTCCTGATGGAGGTAATGCTATGCTTGGTTCTACAGATTCTGAAACTGGTCACTCATTTTGGATTGGAGCAAATATGCCTTGTCCAATAACTGATAGTGCAAGAGTAGGAATTGAGTGGAATAAAGGCAGTAAATACTGGAGACCTATGACTTATGGTGAAGATACAATGGCTGGAAGTAAAATAGCAGCGCGTGGTACTGCATGGGAAGTTTATAGAAATCAAAAGTTAACTGATGCTTTAAGTTTTTCTCTTAGATATACGCATATAAAATATGATTATGCAGGAAGTAATGGTTTCTTTGGAGACTTAGGTGAGCCAACAAATATTAGAGATAATAATGTTGAAGAAGCACAAAATATTACAGCAAATGTTAGATATAGATTCTAGTTTTGTAGATAGAGTCTTATTTTAAAGAGACTCTATCTAAATTTATAATTGTAGTTTCTGCAATATTCATCATAGCAATATTTACTTTTCTAAACTCTTCATCTTTTACTTCTAATAAAAGTTTATCATACATATTTGCATAAGGGAAAATTGTAAAATAAATAAACTCTTTGGAATCTCTTTCTTTATCTAATTCTTTAAACCATACAGCAAGCAATGCTAAATACAACATAGCTGGATTAAAAGTACTATTTTTACTTAAATACTTTGATATCTCTTTATTTATAAAGTTATATGCATTTAAAACTGCTTTTATTCTATAATGATTTCTATTTTTAAGATAATGCTCACTATCAAAAGTAACATTATTAATCTGTTTTAAAATATCTTCACTTATAGAATTAATATATTTATCAACTTTTTCATCTATATCAAAAATCTTTTCACTACTATCTTTATATGTAGTTATTAAATCTTTGCAAAACAATAATAAGGCTTCTGTTTTTATCTTCGATAAGTTTAAAATCATTCCATATTCTACCTAAAATTTATTAATAACCTAATATTAAGATTAAATTTAAGTGCAAATGCGCTAAAATGTACGAAATTCTATAAAATTGCAAATGCAAAATTTATTAAGAAAAGGAAATTATTGGAACCAATTGGTGTATTAAGTGAAGGTAAAATTTATGACCTTCAAACTGCGGAAGCTTTAAATATAACTGGAGAAGAGATAAGAAATGATAACTCTGTTGAATCTTTAGAAATATTAAGACACTCTTGTGCACACCTTATGGCACAAGCGATTAAAGAGTTATATCCAGAAGCTAAATTCTTTGTTGGTCCTGTTGTAAAAGAGGGATTTTATTATGATTTTAAAGTGGATTCTAAAATAACAGATGAAGATCTACCAAAAATCGAAAAGAAAATGAAAGAGCTTGCAAATGCAAAGCTACCAATTCAAAGATATGAAACAACCAAAGATGAAATTCTAAAAAAGTTTGCAAACGATGAACTTAAACAAGCAGTATTAAAAAATATTACTGATGACACCTTAACAGTATATAAACAAGGTGATTTTGAAGACTTATGTAGAGGTCCTCATGTTCCTAATACTAGAATGATTAGAAGTTTTAAACTAACAAGAGTAGCAGGTGCTTATCTTGGGGGTGATGAAGAAAATGAAATGATTACTAGAATTTATGGAATCGCATTTTTTGATAAAAAAGAGTTAAATGATCATGTAAGAATGCTTGAAGAAGCAAAAAAAAGAGATCATAGAAAACTTGGAACTGAGCTTGAACTATTTACATTTAATGATGAAGTTGGAGCTGGTCTTCCTATGTGGTTACCAAATGGAGCAAGACTTAGAAGTAAATTAGAAAAAATTCTTTATAAAGCGCATAGAGTAAGAGGTTATGAACCTGTAAGAGGTCCTGAGATTTTAAAAGCTCAACAATGGGTAACATCTGGTCACTATGAAAACTATAAAGAGAATATGTATTTAACACAAATTGATGGACAAGAGTATGGTATTAAACCTATGAACTGTGTTGGTCATATTCAAATTTTCAAAAATGATTTAGTTTCATACAAAGATTTACCAAAAAAACTTTTTGAATATGGAGTTGTTCATAGACATGAAATGAGTGGAGCAATGCATGGGCTTTTTAGAGTAAGAGAGTTTACTCAAGATGATGCACATATTTTCTGTACTCAAGCACAAGTAAAAGATGTTATTATTGAAGTTTTAGAATTTGTTGATAAACTATTAACTTTATTTGATTTTAAATATGAAATGGAAGTATCAACAAAACCTAAAAAAGCAATAGGTGATGATGAGTTTTGGGAAAAAACAACAAAAGGTATTATGGATGCCTTAGATGAAAATAAATTGCCATATGGAATTGATGAAGGTGGAGGGGCATTTTATGGTCCAAAAATCGATATTAAGATTCTTGATGCTATTGGTAGAAAATGGCAATGTGGTACAGTTCAAGTTGATATGAACTTACCAAGTAGATTTAATGTAGAATATATAAACGATAAAGGTGAAAAAGAACAACCTGTGATGATTCACAGAGCAATTTTAGGTTCTTTTGAAAGATTTATTGGTATTCTTACAGAACATTGTGCTGGAGAGTTTCCATTTGTTATTGCTCCAACAGAAGTAATCTTTGTTCCAATTGCAGATACTCATGTAGAATATGCAAAATCTTTGCAAAAAGAGCTTATTTATAATGATATTGATTCTAAAATTTTTGATATGAACGAAAGTTTAAATAAAAGAATTAGAATGGCAGAAAAACAAAGAGTACCAATGATTGTTGTTATTGGAGATGAAGAAGTGGCAAACAACTCTATTGCGTTAAGAGACAGACGAAAGAGAGAGCAATCTAATATGTCTAAAGAGGAGTTTATTTCAATGTTAGAAAAAATTAAAAAAGGATGTGAAGTTTGAGTCGAAACAATAAAAAAGACGAAGTGTTAATGAACGAAAACATTACAGCAAAAGAAGTAAGATGTACATCTGATGATGGAACTAATTATGGTATTATTCCAACAAGAGATGCACTTGCAACTGCTGAAGAACTAGGGCTAGACTTGGTTTTAATTGCAGCTACGGCTAAACCACCTGTTGCAAAAATCATGGATTATGGTAAGTTTAAATACCAACAAGAGAAAAAGAAAAAAGAAGCAAAGAAAAAACAAAAAGTTATTGTTGTTAAAGAAGTAAAATTTTCTGTTAAAATTGCAGATAATGACATTAACTATAAAGTTAAACATGCTATTGAATTTCTTGAAAAAGGTTTCCATGTTAAATGTAGAGTTTTCTTAAAAGGTAGAGAGATGGCACACCCAGAAGCTGGTGCAGAAGTTCTTGAAAGAATTTGGCCAATGCTTGAAGATTATGGGGTAAGAGATGCAAAACCTAAACAAGAAGGAAGATTTGTTAATATGATGGTTCTTCCTAAAAAAGAAGACAAAAGTAATTCTTAATTTTAGAAGAGAGTTTTTCTCTTCTAAACTACATATATTTAAACTTATTTTAAGCTAAATTTAAGTAAAATCACAAACTTTTTCAATAATAATGAAAATGCAAATTTAAAGAAAGGATTCCACAATGCCAAAGATGAAATCTAATAGTGGAGCTTTAAAGAGATTTAAAGTGAAAAAAAATGGTTCAATTAAAAGAGGTTCAGCTTTTAGAAGCCATATTTTAACTAAAAAAAGCCCTAAGACAAAAAGAAATCTTAGAAGCGAACAAACTGTTGCATCTGTTGATACTGCAAGAGTTAAAAAAATGTTAAACAAAGCGTAATAAAAAAATTACTTAGTCCCTCCACAATTGTGGATAAGTTCGATTAAATAATCGACACCTATAAATAATGGTAAAGAAAGGAAAGATATGCCTAGAGTTAAAACTGGTGTAGTTAGAAGAAAAAGACATAAAAAAATATTAAAACAAGCCAAAGGTTTTTTTAGTGGTAGAAGAAAACACTTTAGAAAAGCCAAAGAGCAACTTGAGCATTCATTAGTATATGCTTATAGAGATAGAAGACAAAAGAAAAGAGATTTCAAAAAGCTTTGGATTATAAGAATCAATGCTGCTTGTAGACTAAATGATATTAATTATTCAAGATTCATGAATGGATTAAAATTAGCTAATATTGAATTAGATAGAAAAATCTTAGCTGATATGGCAATGAATGATGCAGAAGCTTTCGCATCATTAGTAGTAAAAGCAAAAGATGCTTTAGCAGCATAATTAAATTTGCAAATTAAATATTTAAAAGGAAGATGAGTTACTCATCTTCCTTTTTTTATTTCTTATTAACAAGAAGGAACATTTCCTGAATCACTTGCATAATTATATAAGAAGTCATATACATGTGGTAAATAACTATTTTTAAGTGGCTTTGCCTTAGGACAAATTTCCAATATTTCATCATTTAAAGTTTTTGATTCAAATTTAGCTTTCCACTCATCTTGAGTATGTTTTTTTGCTAATACAGCTCCTGTAAATCCACAATCTTTTTTTAACTTCTTAATGATAATTTTTTGACCTTTTAGTGCATCTGCTTGTGCAGATATAGTAAACATTGAACTTGCAATAAGACAAACTGCTGTTGCTTTTAATAATTTTTTTAACATTTAATATCCTTTTTTTAATTTATTTTCTATTTTTAACCTAATGGCTCATTAACTTCAATTTTACAATCATTACCTTTGCAATCTATATTTGCATCAAAATAGAATATCTCTGATAAGTCATACTCAGCTTCTTGTAGTTTTGTCCAAGCTTCTAAAGATCTTCCACCTGCTGTACAATTAAATATAACACTTTTATCTTTTGGTAATTTTTCATATAACTCTTTTGCAGTTAAATCACCTGCTGTTATATTAATTGATCCAATTAAATGTCCTGATTTAAACTCTTCTTTTGATGTAACATCAACAATTTGAATATTTGCTGGTACTTTGTTTTCTAAAATAAGTTTTTTTATCCACTCACCATCAACAGTTCCCTCATCTAAACCTAACATAACACCATTTTTACTAAACTTTGGTTTTGTATCAGATGTTTCAGTTGTAATTTTTGATGCCCCTGATGCTGTTGTTGCTAATCCAGCTTTTTTCCATTCTGGTAAGCCTCCTGCATAAACAGAAACATTTGTATATCCAGTTTCAATTAATTTATTTGCAACTTTATGTGATTTTGTACAACTATACCCACCACAAAATACAAGAATTTTTTCATCTTTATTAGAAGGAAATCTTCCAATTAATGAATCTATTTTTGTATCAGGAATTGCAATAGCTCCTGGAATTGTTTCTTGTAATGTTTTTTTATAAGGTCTTGCATCTACAATTAATCCTGAGTTTTTAGCTTGTACACTTTTTGCAACTGCTATAGATACTTCTGTATACGATTTCTTTGCCCATTCAGGTTCACCTGCTTGATAAAGTACAACATTTTTAAAACCCTCTTTTTTAAGCATTACTGCAACTTTTGGACTTTTCCCACATTTCCATCCACCACAAAATACAATAAGTTCTTTATCTTTTGCAGTATCTTTTAACTGAACAACAAACTCTTTAAATTTTGTATCAGGTATATTAATACTTGATGGAATTGTACTTTTTTTATATTGTGCTTCTGGTCTTGCATCAACTAAAATAGATTTTGCAGTAGTTTTTGTTCCACCATTTACTGCTTTTTTTGTATATTCAAAATCTACTACTTTTAAATCATTTTTCTTAATTAACTTTTGCACTTTTGCACTTGCATTTTCAAGTGATTGTCCTTGTGCGGCTAATGCACCTGAAACAGATAAACTAGCAGTTAAAGCAACCGCTACTAAAAACTTTGTAACTTTCATAACTTCTCCTTAAATTGTGTTATTAATGAACATCTCTTTGCTTAGTAATTGAAAATAGAGTATCAACTAATTTAAATATAAATATAGCAACTCCAACAGAACCTACAACAATAAATATCTCACCCAAATGTGGGCTAACATAATTGAAATTTGTTGTCAAACTATAAAAGTCATACTTTTCATATCCTACACCAAATCTATTTGTTAAAGGATTTGCATTCCCTCCATAAACAAATAAGTATCTTCCGATATATCCTCCTATAATTACTGAGATTGAAGCTGGTATTATGTATGATCTATCTGGTTTTACTAAAAGTAAAAAAGGTAAAACAAGGGCAAAAAGAATATATCCTCCAAAGAATAACACTCTAAATTCACCAAATAATATTATAAATGCCCAATCTTTATCAATTACTAAGTAACCTACTACTTCATAAATAGCTAATAAATACAAGAAAAAAAGCATACTTTTTCTTATTAAAGACATTAACTCTTTATAACCTTTTTTATTTCTATGTACTAAATATGATAATATTCCCATTACACCTAAAGATGATACAAATGCTGATATTATAAAGTACCACATTAATCCAGGAAATTCTGTCCATAAATGTCTTGCTGTATTCATAGAAAATAGCTTTGCTTGAATGTAATACTCAACTAAGTCTACACCAATACTTAAAATTAAAATAGGAAAAGCAAGTTTTCTTGCTAATTCTCTTTTATTTGTAAGTATTAAATATATTTCAAATAATACAAATGGAATATATGTAAGATAAAGTGGTAACATCAACCACATACCAGCATTTGTATTTGGATCTAAAAACATCCATTTCATATTTAACATATTTAAATCAGTTGCAATTGTAAACAATCCTGCAAAAACCATAGCAAGACCTGCTACCATAAATGAAGCAGCTAATTTTTCTACAATTTTAAAGTTTAATAATTCTGCTAATGCAACTAAAAATATAATTCCACTTCCTGTATAAATCATATACATATAGTTTGATATAAATAGTGTCCAAGGAACTTCTCTACTTACTTCACCTACATTTCCAAATATTGCACTTTTTAAAGCTTCTTTTAATTCTGGATTAAAAGGGTCTAAACTCATAGAGTGAGTAGATGCAACTTTTGTAAAATATCTTAATTCATAAATCTCATATATTCCATATATAGCAAATGCTATTAATACATATGATAAAAGCATTATTTTATTTAAAAACATATCTTTAAAAGAGGCTTTATTTATCTCAAGCCCTGCAATTGTAAACTTTTCCATAATTACCCCCTTACCCCTCTATATTTTTCTAAATACTCATCCCATGTATATATTTTAGTTTCATGAGAGATACTTTGTCTTGCATAGTTTTCTGAATCAGGAACAATATAAAAAAGTTTTGGTCGTGTATTTGATTTCTCTTTTAAAAAGAAAAATCTCTTTTTCTTTAATAGTTTTACTAAATCACTATTATCATCATCTAAATCTCCAAACATTCTTACATTTGTTGGACAAGTTGTTTGACAAGCTGTTGTTCCATACTCTTCAATTCTATGATCACAAAATGTACATTTATCTACAGCAACTTTTGTATCATCTACAAATCTAGCATCATAAGGACAAGCTTCCATACAACCTTTACATAAGATACATTTTTTATAATCAACTTGAACTATTCCACCTGCTGCAACATAACTAGCATTGGTAGGACATACACTAACACATGGAGCAGTTTCGCAATGATTACACTGAGAGGGGTATAAATTAATAAAAGACTTATCAAAAATACTTCCCTCAACAATACCAACCCATATTCTTTGTTTATTTGCACCTAATTGTACACCATTTTCTTCTTTACATGCAGTTTCACATGCTTTACAATTTATACAATTTTGGTAATCTAAAGCCATCGCATAATTCATAATCAAACCTTTCTAATTGAAACAATAGTTTCATGCATAATTGCACTACCAAATACTGGTTCTATTTCATCTTCAATTATCTCATTATCACTTGCTCCATTTCTATTTGCAAATGTCATACCAGAAGAGTTAGAGCCAAATCCATGAATATAAAAAACTGTATTTGCAACTATTTTATCAGTAGGAAATGCTTTTATTTGTATTGTTCCTACACTACTTTTTATCTCTACTAAATCTGCGTGTTTAATCCCTTTTTTCTTAGCGTCTTTTTCATTTATCCAAACATAATTTTCTGGCATTAACTCTAATAGCATTACATTATTTGCTGTTGAGTTTTGTGTAAATTGAGCATGACGACCTGTTATAAATTTAAACTTACCTTTTGGTATCTCTTTAAAATCTTCTTGATGCCATACAGGCATTGGTTCAATACCTTTTTTTGTAAGATTCTCTAAATAACACTCAATCTTTTTACTTGGTGTTGAAAAAAGTCTTTTAATTTCAGCAATATCTCTTGGATTTATACATGTATCAATATCATCTGAATCTTCTTTATTTTCTAATTTTACAACTGTGAAAAATTTATCTTTTTCTTTATAATATCTAAAAGAGTTATTATCAATTTTTTCAAAGCTACTTAACATTTTTGGATAAAACACACCTTTTGTATTTAATATTTCCCATGCTTCTTGATTATATTTTTCTAAAAACATCTCTTTATTTACATGTTCTTGTGAATGTTCAAAGGCATCTGCTAAGTTATATCCATTATCTTCATATAACTCTTCAATCTCTTCTTTACTTAATCCTTCTAACTCATCTTGTAAATCTTCATCATATTTTTTACTTATTTCAAATAATGGTTTAGATAATTTTTTAGCAAGTCCATGTATTATTTCAATTACTGGCTTTGTTTCATACATAGGATTAATTACTTTTTTTCTTAATGCAATTGAGGGTTCAACTCCAGGAAAAGATTTTACAGGGTCTTCTCTTTCTAAATATGTACACTCAGGAAGAATAACATCAGCCATAATAGCTGTATCACTTGGCATTGTATCAATAACAACTACCAAATCCATTTTCTCAAACATCTCTTTTGTTTTTTTAGTATTTGGAACTGAAAGTACAGGGTTTTGCTTATACACAAACATTCCTCTTATTGGATATGGTGTTCTTTCTTCAACAATCATATTTCTCCATGCAATCCATGAACCACTTCCTCCAATAATTGCTGCTTCATCTTTTTCTATTCTAGCTTTTGGATTTGAATACAAAGGAGCATTTACATAATGACTTCCAAGAGGTAGTTTTTTACCAAAAACTATTCCACCTTTTATATCAATTCCTCCTCCAAGTGCAGTAAAAATTGCTTGTGCTCTTCTTAATTGGAAATCATTTTTTGTCCAAGTTGATCTTCTACCTTGATAATAAATAGCTTGTGGTGCATTTGCCATAAACTCTTGGGCAACTTGCTCTATTTCACTTGCAGGAATTCCTGTAATTTTTTCTGCCCATTTTGGAGTATATTCACTATTTAGAACATGTTCTTTATATTTATCAAAATTAGAGAAATTATTTTTTACATAAGTTCTATTATAAAGTTCATTTTTTATTACATGATAAGTCAATGCTAAAACAAAAGCTAAATCAGTTCCTGATTGTATAGCAAGGTAATTATCTGCGTGTATTGCTGTATTTGTAAATCTTGGATCAACAACAACAAGTTTTGTTCCTCTTCCTCTTGTTCTTTTAAAAATATCCATTGTATCAGGAGTAAGTATTGCTTCTGCTCTATTTGCACCTGCCATAATTACATATTTTGCATTTTGCAAATCTGCTTGTCCATATTTTCCTATTGTTAAAGCATATCCAGAAACAGCAGTTTGTAAACAAATAGAAGCATGATTTACAAAGTTTGATGAACCAATTTTATTTGACATAAAAGTTTTAAATGTATGTTCAGCTAATCCCTCACCAGCACAATAACCAAAACATGATCTATTATCTTTTTCTTCATCTATGATTTTAGTCATTTTCTCACTAATATAAGAGTATGCTTCATCCCAAGTTACTCTTTTATATTTTCCATCCCCTCTTTTTCCAATACGAATTAATGGATATTTTAATCTATCAGGATCATATAGTGCTTGAATACCTGCATTTCCTCTAGCACAAAGCATATTTTGTGATTTTGGAAAATGAGGATTTGGTTCAAGTTTAGTTACTATATTATTTTCAACCCTTGCATATGCAGCACATTTATTAACACACATTTCACATAGAGTTGGTATAAGTTTAACATCTTTATTGTTTGATGTTTTTGTTGTACCAAGACTCATTTTATCTTGTTTTGATGTGTCTTTACAAATTGCACTTGAACTTGCAATTACTGATAATGCAACCGTTCCTTGGAGAAATTTTCTTCTTGAAATCTCAACTTGCATTTCTCACTCCTTCTTAATATTATTTGTTAATGTTATAACTTTAGCACAGTTTAATATAAATTATTCTTATTTATGAATGAATATTCACTATTTTTTTCATAATTTCTTTATTTTTTTCAATTTTATAAGTAAATTTTATATTATTTTAATATTAGATATATTTTTTTCTTATAATATAGAGTCTATATAGAACTTTTTTTCTATAAGAAAAAATTATTGTATTGTTTTTTTATCCCTAGATATTATTATTACTTGTTTTTTAAGATTTTTCTAAAAAATTTTATAAGAAGTTGTATAAAAAGAATAAAGATAACTATTAATAAAAATATTAAAAATGAGTAAAGTAAGGGATGGTAAGGTAATGAGTGGTGAAATAAAGCTTTTAAGTGAGATATTGGAGAATTAAGCCACATATTTTTATGTATTATAAAAGAAGATAATATAAATACAAGCATATACAATATTGTTAATTTTTTTAGATTTTTCATTTTGTCTCAATTTAAATAAAGCAGATAACTGCTTTATTTGTTATAAAAATTAGTATTAATATATTCTGCCATTTCTTTAGGAGTATATTTCATACCTTTTTTCTCTATGATTGAATGGTTACGTTCCATAATATCATGATTTGTACCTGATGATTGAGTAAGTGTTTTATTTTGGATATCAACCAATTCTAATTCTAAGTCATGTAATAACTTATTATTAAGAGCTGGTGCATCTTTACTTGCAATACCCTGTGCATTTTTACCATGGCATTTTGAACACATTTGTTCATATATTTCTGAGACAGTGTATTTTCTATCTTTTTTATAATTTTTTGCATCTTTATTAAAATTAAAAAATATATAGTTTGCCATCTCTTTTGAATCGTAATTCATACCTTTTTGTATAATTACTTTCATATTATGTTGCATTACATCATGATTTGTACCTGAAGATTGATATGAAGCTCCACTTTTTAAATCAAATAGACTTATCTCTAATTCATTTAAATCAATATTATTTAAAGGTGGAGCACTTTTTTCAATATTACCCTCAGCATTTATTCCATGACATTTAGAACACATTAATGTATATACTTCTTTGGCTGTATATTTATTATTTTGTGCATATAATCCAGATGTCAAAAAACCAATCATAAAAACTAGATACAGTGTTTTATTTACTTGCATTTTAATTCCTTTTAATAAATTAAGCTCTACCTGATAACATGCCATACATAGTCATAGGTTTTAAGGCATATACTTTTAATAACCACCAAATATATCTTTCTTGAGTAGGATCTAAAGGAAATGATGGAGTTGGTTTTTTTGTCCAGTTAAACTCAGCCAACATTACTTTCCCAATATCAGTAATTAAAGGACAAACTGTGTATCCTTCATATTTTGAAGTTAAAGGTTTTTGTTCCATTAATGAGATTAGATTATCTACTAGAACTTTATACTGTTTTCTAACACTTCCACCAGTTTTTCCCATTGGAACAGCAGCAATATCTCCTATTGCAAATACATTATCATATTTAACATGTTGCAAAGTCTCTTTATTTACAGGAACATAACCTTTTCCTGAACCAATAGCAGAATTACCAATTTCATCAGGTGCTTTCATAGGAGGAGTAATATGCAATAAATCAAAAGGAACTTCAACATCTTGATGTTTTAAAATCATATCATACTCTTCTAAGTCTTCATCCCATGCACCTTTTTCAAGCCACTTTTTATCAAATGTTGCAATTTTATTTTTTAAATCAACACCTGTTAAGTTATGTTTATAATTCCACTTCATTCCTCTTTGTTTAAACTGCTTTACAATAGCATCATGATACTCTTTAACTCCAAACATAGTTGAACCATTTGGATAAAAAGTTAATTCTGCATTTTCTCTAGCACCTGCTTCTACTAATCTTGAATTAGTAAGATACATTATTTTTTTAGGAGCACCACCACACTTAATTGCTGTATTAGGATGAGTAAATACTCCTTGCATTTTTTTTGATCCAGTTTTAGCAGCTTCAACAAATTTTTGCATTTGTTCCCATGTTTTAACTGAACTATCTACATTATATATTGAACAAACTCCAGAATCAGCAAAAGTATCAAGTATTTTTTTAGCACTACCAACTGTTTTAGCTTCACCAATATCTTCCAAGCCTTTGATTCTTCCAAAATCAAGAGATAATCCAGCTGCAACAATTAAATAATCATATGAAATATCTTCGCCTGAGCCAATTGTTAGTTTATTATTCTCTGGATCAAAATCTACTGCTTTATCAGATATATGTTTTACTCCAGTTGGTATAAAATCTTTTGTGTCATACATAACATCTTCTTTTTCATAAACTCCAGATGCTACTAATGTATTTCCTGGTTGATATGATACTGATTTTGGATTTGGTTCAATTATAGTAATATCAGGATTTGATAATGAATTTGTTAATTTAGCAGCAGTAGAAACACCTGCAAGTCCCCCACCAACAATTACAATTTTTGCTTTAACATCACTAGCTTTTGCAGTTGTTGCTGCTTGGGCTTCATCTCCTCCCATTAAAAATGCAGCTGAGCCTAAACCTGCTACTTTAAAAGCATCCCTTCTAGAAATACCCTCTTTTTTTAATTTAGAGTCTAATAAATCTAATGCGTCATTAAGCTCTTTATTTGCCATGTTGCTTCCTTTTATAAATTTATCTTATAAAAGAAGCATAACTAAAAGTAAATAATATAGTACTTAACTATAACTTAAACGAATAATATTTAATATTTATCTAACTTATAATACTCAAAGCTTTTTTATAATCTTCTGGGTGGTTGAGATTTATAAATTCATCTTCATTATTAAACTTTACAATCTTTGTTTTAACAGAGTCTAATAAAAAAGATATTTTATGCATGTCCTCTAAAAGCATACTATTCACAACCTTTTTAATATCTTTTGAGAATACACCACATAAATTATGAACTCTTTTTGTTTGTGCTACTGTAATATCATAATTTTCACTTTGATTTATCAACTCTTTAATTGATTCTATTTTTATCAAAGGTGTGTCAACAGTTATCAAAAAGAATTTATCATAACTATTTGTTTTATTTATAATATTTGATAAGCCAACTATAGGAGAGTAAATAGAAGAATCTTCCAAAAGTAAGTTTGCTTCAAAATCGAATTTATTATTTTTACAAGAAAGATATATCTCTTTAAAATAAGGTTTTAATCTATTGTATTGGTATTTTGCTAAAGAGGTTTCATTTGCGAATGGAAGAAGAGATTTATCTTCTTTCATTCTTGAGCTTTTCCCACCACATAAAATTATACAAGGTATATCAAATTGTGGTTTCATAATTATAAAGAGTTTGGATCAGTTATGTATCCAGAGATTGCACTAGCAGCTGCAACTGCACTATTTGCAAGGTAGATTTTTGAACTTCTACTTCCCATTCTTCCAACAAAGTTTCTATTTGTAGTTGAGATACAAACTTCATTATCTCCTAAAATCCCCATATATCCTCCTAAACATGCTCCACAAGTTGGATTTGATACAACTGCACCTGCATCAACTAAAATATCAATATATCCTAATTTTGTTGCATCTCTTAAAATCTGTTGTGTTCCAGGAGTTATGATAAGTCTTACATGTCTTGCAACTTTTTTACCATCTAAAATCTTAGCTGCAACTTCAAAATCACTTAATCTTCCATTTGTACATGAACCTATAAATACTTGATCAACTCTAATTTCATCTTCAACTGCTTGAGAAATAGAATGTCCATTTGATGGTAAAAATGGATATGCTATTACTGGTTCTAATTTCTCTACATCTATTTCAATAGTTTGACAGTAGTTTGCATCTTCATCGCTATAATGTATTTTTGGCTCATCTCTTAAAGATTTTTTACTGTCTAAGAACTCTTTTGTAACCTCATCATATGCAACTATACCATTTTTAGCTCCAGCTTCAATAGCCATATTACATAAAGAAAATCTATCATCCATACTCAAATAAGGAATTGTTGTTCCAGTAAATTCTAAAGTTTTATAAAGTGCTCCATCAACACCTAAAATTCTAATTATTTCTAAAATTAAATCTTTTCCAGTTACATATTTACTTGGCTTACCATTAAATACTACTTTAATTGACTCTGGCACTTTAAACCAGTTTCCACCTGTAATCATTCCAAAAGAGATATCTGTACTTCCCATACCCGTACTAAAAGCACCTAAAGCACCATGTGTACATGTATGTGAATCAGCACCAATAATAACATCTCCTGGTAAGACTAAACCTTTTTCAGGTAAAAGTGCGTGTTCAATTCCCATATCTTTTTCATCAAAAAAGTTTTTCAAATCATGTTTCATTGCAAAATCTCTTGAGATTTTTGCTTGGTTTGCACTTGCTATATCTTTTGCTGGAATAAAGTGATCAAGTACAATAGCAAAACCGTCTGGATTAGCAAGTTTCTCTTTCCCACTTTCTTCAAATGCCTTAATAGAAATAGGCGTGGTAATATCATTACCAATTACCATATCTATATTACATCTAATGATTTCTCCTGCATATACTTCTCTTCCAATATGCTCACTAAATATTTTTTCTGTTATAGTTTGTTTCATTTATTCCTACTTAATATATAATTTGTCAAAAATTATATCTAAAAAAAAGTTAACCTTACAAAAAGCCTATACTTCTTCTTTATTTTTGCCCCAAATTTGTTTATATATAATAATCCCCACAGCAAGATTAATAATCATATCTGCAAGATTAAATATTGCAAACTCAAAACCACAATGCCAATATATATAATCAACAACTGCTTCATATGTGAATCTATCTAAAATATTAGATAATCCTCCTGCAAACAAAAGAGCAATTGGCAAAGCATACTCTTTTAAAACAGCTTTATTAAAGTATAAATAAATAACTCCTATAAATACTAAAGCTAATTGAATATATTTTAAATACTCTTTTAAAAAAGAGAACATAGAAAATGCAACACCATAATTGTAAGCTAGTTGAAAAGATAAACAACTTCCTTCATAACCCCAGTTATTATAAACAAAAGCATATTTAATAGCTTGATCAGTTATAAAAATAGTTAAAAATATTAAAAAAAGTAGTACTGTTTTATTCATAGTCTATTTTTAAAAAACTCTGTCAATTTTTCCATATACTCATCTACTAGCTTTTTATCTTTGCCCTCAAGTAAAACTCTTAATTTTTTTTCTGTTCCTGAGTATCTTATTAAATCTCTCATTCCTAAGCTTTTAATCTCTTCTTGAAGCTCTTTTAAGCCTTCAATTTTATTTAATGGCTTTTTTTCACCAACAATAATATTTTTTAATACTTGTGGATATAAATCAAAAGGATTTAATATTTCACTAGCTGTTTTTTTACTTTTAACCATCATTGCAAGAACTTGTAAAGCACTTGCCAATCCATCTCCTGTTTTTGCTACATCTGAAAAAATTATATGTCCACTTTGTTCACCACCAAAGTTTAAAGAACAATTTTTCATTCCTTCTAATACATATTTATCCCCAACATCACTTCTTTGAAGTTCAATATTGTGTTTATTTAAATAATCTTCTAGTGCTTGATTACTCATAACAGTTGCAACACAAGCATTTTTTGATAATAAATTTTGACTACTTAAATAAGTACACAATGCACCAATAAGTTTATCACCTGATATAACTTCACCTTTTTCATCAACTACTACTAATCTATCAGCATCACCATCAAGTGCAATTCCTATGTCTGCTCTAGTTTCTAATACTACTTTTCCAACATTTTTAGGATGAAGTGCCCCACAATCATCATTGATATTATATCCATTTGGAGTATTATTAATAGTTATTACTTCTGCACCTAACTCTTCAAGAATTGTTGGTCCAACTTTATAAGCAGCACCATTTGCACAATCTAAAACAATTCTAATACCTTGTAAAGTTAAATCTTTTGGAAAAGAACTTTTAATTGAAACAATATATCTTCCAATAACATCATCAATTCTTTTTGAAGCTCCTATTTCTTTTCCAGTTTTTTGTTGAGAACTTAGGTATTCTTCATTTGCAAAAATATTTTCAATTTCTGTTTCACATTTTGAATTTAATTTATTTCCATGATTATCAAAAAATTTAATTCCATTATCATCATAAGGATTATGAGAAGCACTAATCATAATTCCAGCATCACATCTCATGCTCTCTGTTAAGTATGCAATTGCAGGCGTAGGCATAGGGCCTATTTGAATAACATCATAGCCAACTGCTGTTAATCCTGATACAAGAGCATTCTCTATCATATAACCACTTCTTCTAGTGTCTTTTCCTACCAAAATTTTATTTGTCGTAGAATGTTTTCTAAAATGTATCCCAGCTGCCATTGCAAGTTTCATTGTAGTTATTGCATCCAAAAACTCACCAGCTTTTCCTCTTACTCCATCAGTTCCAAATAGTTTCATTAAATCTTCCTAAATTTAAACTTAATTTAAAGTTGTTTTAGGTAACATTCTACCCTTAAATTTTTTACAAAGAGGTTAAAATAAAATGGCAAATCATAAATCTGCTGAAAAAAGAGCTAGACAAACTAAAGTTAGAACAGAAAGAAATAGATTCTACAAAACAAGAGTTAAAAACATAACTAAAGATGTATTATCTGCTGTTGAAGCAAATGATAAAGAAAAAGCAACTGAAGCAATGAAAACTGCAAATAAGTATATTCACCATTGTGTAAGTAAAGGTATATTAAAAAAAGGTAATGCAGCTAGAAAAGTTAGTAGATTACAAACTAAAGTAAATGCTATATAATCTAAAGGTTATATAGTAAATATAATTATGCTAAAAGAAAAACTGCAACATTTTATAAATAAATATGAAGAGATTAACGAAATGTTGATCTCACCAGAAGTTACATCTGATATAAAAAAGATGACAGAACTTTCAAAAGAACAATCAGCTATTGAACCAATTGTTACTAAAGCAAAAGAGTATATTAAAGTTCTTGAAGGTATTGAAGAAAGTAAAATACTTTTAGAAGACAAAGAGTTAGGTGAACTTGCAAAAGAAGAATTAAAAGAGTTAGATTCAGCTAAATATAGTTTAGAAGAAGAGATTAAAATTCTTATGATGCCAAAAGATCCAAATGATGACAAAAATATATATTTAGAGCTAAGAGCTGGAACAGGTGGAGATGAAGCTGCTATTTTCGTAAGTGATCTATTTAGAGGTTATTTAAGATATGCAGAAAATAATGGTTGGAAAGTTGAAATAATGAACTCAAGTGAGAATGAGGCTGGAGGCTATAAAGAACTGGTACTTTTAGTAAAAGGTGACCATGCGTATAGTAAGCTAAAATTTGAAGGTGGAACACACAGAGTTCAAAGAGTACCAGCAACTGAATCACAAGGTAGAGTTCATACATCAGCAATTACTGTTGCAGTTATGCCAGAAGTTGACGATGTAGAAATAGAAATCAATCCAAATGATTTAAAGATTGATGTAATGAGAGCAAGTGGTAATGGAGGACAATCTGTTAATACTACAGATAGTGCAGTAAGAATTACTCACCTTCCAAGCGGACTTGTTGTAACAAACCAAGATCAAAAGTCACAACATAAAAATAGAGAAAAAGCCATGAAAGTTCTTAAAGCAAGACTTTATGATTTACAAATGAAAGAACAAATGGCTCAAGAAGGTGCAGATAGAAAAGCCCAAGTTGGAACTGGAGATAGAAGTGGAAGAATTAGAACATATAATTATCCACAAAATAGAGTCTCAGACCACAGAATTAACCTTACTCTTTATAGACTTGAATACATAATGAATGATGGATTATTTGATGAAATAATTGATCCATTAATTGCAGATTATCAATCAAAACTTATGGAAACAAGTGACATATAGTTTGTCACTTCTTTTCATCTTCTTTCTTACTTAATTAAAAAATAGTAACCAAAATGTAACCAACTAATTTTATAATTTCTCTATCAAACATCAATGGAGAATAAAATATGACATTAAAAAAAACAACATTAGCAATTCTTGCAAGTGCTGCTTTAACTGTAAGTTTAAGCGCTAGAGATCAAATAAAAATGGTTGGCTCATCAACTGTTTATCCTTTTGCATCAGCAGTTGCTGAAGAGTTAGGTGCAACAACAAAATATCCTACTCCTGTGGTAGAATCAACTGGTTCAGGTGGTGGTATGAAACTATTTTGTGCAGGTAATGATTTAAATACACCTGATATTACAAATGCTTCAAGAAGAATGAAAACTAAAGAGTTTCAATTATGTGAAAAAAATGGTGTAACTCAAATCACAGAAGTAGTTATAGGATTTGATGGTATAGCACTTGCTGAATCAAAAGATAATAAACCATTTTCAGTAACAACAAAACAACTAGCATTAGCAGTTGCAGCAGAAGTTCCAGGAAAAGATGGAAAACTAATTGATAATCCTTATAAAAAATGGTCTGATATTGACTCTTCTTTACCAAATAGAGAAATTATTATTTATGGTCCTCCAAAATCATCAGGAACAAGAGATGCATTTGAAGATATGATTTTAAAAGGTACATTCAAAAAGATGCCAGAATATACATCTTTATATAAAAAAGATAAAGAAAAATATAAAGCTTATAAAAAATACCATAAAGTAAGACAAGATGGTGTATATGTTCCATCAGGTGAAAATGATAACTTAATTGTTCAAAAACTTGTAAAAAATAAAAATGCATTTGGTATTTTTGGATATTCATTCTTAGTTGAAAATGAAGACAAGTTAATAGGTTCAAAAATAAATGGAGTAATGCCAACTCCAGATGCAATTTCATCAGGAAAATATCCAGTATCAAGATCACTATTTTTCTATATCAAAAAATCTCATGAAAAAGATGTTCCTGCTATAAAAGATTATGTAAATATGTTCACAGATGATATGATGATTGGTGAAAATGGAATTTTAACTGAAATTGGTCTTATTCCTTTACCAAAAGCACAAAGAGAAGCTGTAAAAACAAGAGTTGCAAAAAGACAAAATCTTACATTAGAAGATTTAAAACACTAAATATTAAAGAGGATTTTACTCCTCTTTAATTTATCTAAACTAGCTATAAATATAGGTCTTTATCTATTTTGACAAATAAATAACAAAGATCTATATATATAACTACAAAGGTCTTCTTATGTCGACTTCAAAAAATCAAAGTGAAAATTTTAGTATAATTGTTGATAAGTTAGATTATGCATTTCAACCAATAGTAAATACAAGAACTGGCAAAACTTTCGCTGTTGAAGCTTTAATAAGAGGATATCAAAATCTTGGATACCAATCTATTTTAGATCTATTTGATAGTTTTTTTGATAAAAAAATATTATATAAGATTGATCTAATTTTAAGAAAAAAAGCTATAGAAAAATTTAGTCACATAAAAATAGAAGATTTAAAACTTTTTTATAATTTAGATAATAGACTTTTATATATGCCTGATTTTGAAAAAGGTAATACAAATAAGATTTTGAATGAGCTTAATATAAAAGAGAGATCTATTTGTTTTGAAATAACAGAAAATGGCTCAATGCAAAATAAAATAATGATTAATAAAATTTTAACTAATTATAAAAGTGAAGGTTTTAATATTGCAATTGACGATTTTGGAACTGGTATTTCTGGACTTGAACTTTTATACTTAAGTGAAGCAGATTATATAAAACTTGATAGATTTTTTATAAAAGATATAAATAAAGATTCAAGAAAAAAACTATTTTGTTCTTCAATTGTCGAAATGGCACATGTTATGGGAATAGTAGTAATAGCTGAGGGAATAGAAACGATTGCTGAATACTACACTTGTAAAGAGATTAATATTGATTATATTCAAGGTTTTTTAATTTTAAAACCAAGTTTAAATATACTAGATATAAAAGATACATATGAAGATATCCCAAATCTTTTTAAAAATGATAGAAGAAACAATAAAAGTAATTTAATTGATAAAGATTATATTGAATTTATTGAACCACTTAGTATAAATTCAAGTTTACATGATCTATTTTTATATTTTAAAGAGTTTCCAAATAATACTTTTGTTCCAATTATTGATGAGTATGAAACACTTATGGGAGTAGTTTATGAAGTAGATATAAAAAAACTATCTTATTCACAATATGGCTTATCACTTGCTCAAAATGTATCTTTTAGATCAAGATTAAGTTCATATATAAAATCATCATTATCTATTGAAGTATCTTGGGGAATAGATAAAACATTAGAGATGTTTAATTTAAGAGGTAATGAATCAAAAGGTATATTTGTAACTAAAAATAGTAAATATGTTGGATTTATCAATGTAAATAATCTTTTATCTTTATCCTTTAAAAGAAATATAGAGATTGCACAAAATCAAAATCCTCTTACAAAACTTCCTGGTAATAATCAAATTGATAAGTTTATAAAAGAGAGTTTTAATACTGAAGATATAACGCATATAGCCTACTTTGATTTTAATGACTTTAAGCCTTTTAATGACTATTATGGATTTAGACAAGGAGATAGAGCAATACTTATATTTTCTGAATTATTACAAAAAAATCTATCTAAAAATAGTTTTATTGCACATATTGGAGGAGATGATTTTTTTGTTGGATTTAGAGGTAAAAAATTTGAGAAAGTATATAAAAAGATAGATCAAATACAAGAAGAGTTTAGACAAAGCGTTAGTAGTTTATATAATGAAGAAGATAAAGAAAATGGCTTCATAAGAACAAAGGATAGATTTGGTGTTGTGAGAAAATTTAAACTTTTAAGTGTATGTTCTGCCATAATAGAAATTACAAAATATTCAAACTCTTCAAACCTTGATAAAGTATTAGGGAAAATTAAAAAAGACTCCAAGCTAACAACTACTCCACTTGCTAGTTGCATTCTAATGTAACCTATTTGTAACCAATTTTCTATAGAATTTTTAAAATTTTAGAAGTAAAGGTAAATGTATTGACACCCTTTGAAACAAGAAATAAATCCACAGAGATAAAAGAGAAAATAATTAAAGCATTTTTAATTACCGCTTCAATTATTTCTATTTTAACAACATTTGGAATTCTATTTTCGATTCTTTTTGAAGCTATAGAATTTTTCAAATTAAGAAGTTTTTGGTACTTTATTACAGGTACAGAATGGTCACCAGGAATAGCAAATAGTAAATTTGGTGCAGTTCCAATTTTTACAGGTACTTTTGTAATTACAATTATTGCAATGGCAGTTGCAATACCAATTGGCTTGGGAAGTGCTGTTTATATGAGTGAGTACGCATCAGGAAGAGTAAGAAATACTTTAAAACCACTTTTAGAAATTCTTGCAGGTATTCCAACAGTTGTTTATGGTTTTTTTGCTGCAATTACAGTAGCTCCCTTTGTTGTAAAAGCAGCTGCTTCATTAGGTTTTGAAGCCTCATTTAACTCAGCTCTTGCATCTGGTATTGTAATGGGAATTATGATTATTCCTGTAATTGCATCATTAAGTGATGATGTAATTAGAGCTGTTCCAGACTCACAAAGAAAAGCTTCTTTAGGATTGGGCTTAACTCATGGGGAAACAATAAAAAATATTGTTTTACCCTCTGCAATGCCAGGTATAATCTCAGCTTCATTACTAGGTCTTTCAAAAGCTTTAGGTGAAACTATGATTGTTGTTATGGCAGCTGGATTAAGACCAAACTTATCGATCAATCCTTTAGAAGATATGACAACAGTAACAGTTAGAATTGTTGATGCACTTGTAGGAGATCAAGCTTTTAACTCTCCTGCAACACTTTCAGCATTTGCATTAGGACTTGTTTTATTTGTTGTAACATTAGTATTAAATATCGTTTCACTAATGTTAATTAGAAAATTCAAAGAAAAATATAAAGTGAATACATTATGATAATAAGAAGAAAAAAGAATAAAAAAGAAGAGAATCCATTTTATGACCCAAGTTTAAAAAATAGGCATAAAAGTTCAAGAAGATTCAAGTTATTTACCCTTGCATCACTTATTTTTTCTATTGCATTTTTAGCATTTTTCTTAACAGATATAGTTACTAAAGGTGCACCTGCTTTTAAACAGGCATATTTACTTGTTGATGTAACATATAATGAAGCATCAATAAAAAACTATAGAAAATCAATTGATAGAAAATACACAGGTGTTGTTTCAAGAGCATGGATTAGAGAAGTTCCAAATATGATTGAAAAAGATCCTAGTTTAATGGGTAAAACAGTCTCAACATGGGTTTTAGCAGATGATCAAGTAGATCAATATTTAAAAGGTCATTATTATAAATTAAAAAGAAAAGATAGAATTATAGTTGATGATTTAAAAGCTGAAAACAAAGCACGACTACAATTTAATAAACTCTTTTTTGAAAATGGTGATTCAAAAACACCTGAATATGCAGGTTTTAAATCAGCAATTATAGGTTCAGTGTTAACACTTCTTATTACAATGCTTGTTGCTTTTCCTATTGGAGTTATGACAGCAATTTATCTTGAAGAGTTTGCAGAAGATAATAAGTTTACACAAATAATAGAAGTAAATATAAATAATCTTGCAGCAATTCCATCAATACTATTTGGTCTTTTGGGTCTTGCAATATTTATAAGCTTATTTGGGCTTCCTAGAAGTTCACCTTTAGTTGGTGGTCTAACTTTAGCACTTATGACATTGCCTATTATTATTGTAAGCGCAAGGGCTGCTTTAAGAAGTGTTCCTGATTCTATTAGACAAGCAGGTTATGGTCTTGGACTTACAAAAATTCAAGTAACTAGAGATCATGTTTTACCATTAGCTTTTCCTGGAATTATGACAGGATCAATTATTGGACTTGCGCAAGCCATGGGTGAAACAGCTCCACTTATTATTGTTGGTATGATTGCATTTATTCCAGATGCTCCATCTTCTGTTACACAAGCTGCAACTGTTATGCCAGCTCAAATATTCACATGGGCAGGAATGCCAGAAAGAATGTATATAGAAAAAACAGCAGCTGGTATTATTGTTTTATTAAGTGTTTTAATTTCACTAAATACACTTGCAATATATTTAAGAAAAAAATTCGAAGTTAAATGGTAGGAAATATTAAAATGAATAAAGAAAATATAAAAAATGAAATAAAAGTCAATGTTAAAGCTTTAAATTTGTGGTATGGAGACAACCATGCTTTACACAATATTGACGTAGATATCTATAAAAATAAAATAACAGCTTTAATTGGACCATCAGGATGTGGAAAATCTACATTTTTAAGATGTTTAAATAGAATGAATGACTTAATTTCAATTGTAAAAAGTGATGGGGAAGTAATAATTGATAAGAAAAATATTTATGATAAAGATGTGGATGAAGTAAGTGTTAGAAAAAAAATTGGAATGGTTTTTCAACAACCAAATCCATTTCCAAAATCTATTTATGAGAATGTAGCTTATGCACCACTTAAACATGGAATTGTAAAAAAGGGAAAAGAGTGTGATGAGCTAGTTGAATCATCTTTAAAAAAGTCTGGTTTATGGGAAGAAGTTAAAGATAAATTAGGTGAACCAGGAACATCACTTTCAGGGGGTCAACAACAAAGACTTTGTATAGCAAGAACAATTGCTGTAAAACCAGAAGTTATTTTAATGGATGAGCCAACATCTGCACTTGATCCAATTTCAACAGAAAAAATAGAAGCTTTAATGTTAGAGCTAAAACAAGATTATACAATTATAACTGTTACTCATAATATGCAACAAGCAGCAAGAGTTGCTGATTATACTGCATTTTTCCACTTAGGAAAACTAATAGAGTATGATGAAACAGAAACAATATTTGTAAATCCAAATAATAAAAAAACAGAAGATTATATTACAGGAAGGTTTGGATAATGTTAAAAACTTATGAAGAAAAAATTAAAACAATAAAAAATGAAATAAGGCAGATTGGTGAGATTGTATTAAAAGCCAATAAAACTTCATTAAAAGCATTAAAAGATAATGATATTAATTTATTGAAAGATATTGATTTATCATTAAAAAAATTAGTTTCAAAATCAAATGAAGTTGATAACTTAATAGTTACAACACTTGCTTTATATTCACCAGAAGCAAAAGATTTAAGACATATGGTTTCTTATTTAAAGATTACAAATGAATTAGTAAGAGCAGGTACTAATTCAAAAATATTTATAAAGACTTTTCGAAAATCATTTTCAGAAGAGCTTGATGAAACTACTATTTTAGAATATGCAATTCCCTTGCAAAAAGCTGCAGCTAGTGCACTTGAGATAACATTAAGTATGCTTGATGAAACAAATGAAAAGATTATTGAAGAGAGTTTTAATAAAGTATTAGTTGAAGAGAGCAAAACTGATGATTTATATGCTATGGTTGAGAAAAATATTTTAAAACTTATCTCAAAAAATCAAGAACTTTCAAAAGATTATTTTAACTTACTAAGTAGTTTAAGAAAACTAGAAAAATGCGCTGATAGAGCTACAAGTATTGCAAACTTAATTGTGTTTGCATACATAGGTGGAGAATTAGAACAATAATATATGAGAAAAGCCATATTAAAAATTAGAAATTATTTTGAGAATAATTATGAATTTCTTGCAGCAACTGTTATTTTTATAATAATTCTTGCTGCAAAACTAGATTTCCAAAAAACAATTGTTTTAATGTTAGAGTTTATAGTCATAATGGAAGTTATGAAGATGATTTCTGATTTTATAAAAAAAGCAAAATTAAGGCTTAGATATGTAATTGATATATTTATTATTTTTTTAATAAGAGATGTTATTATTTATACTTCTCGCTCAGAAAAAGACTATTTTACTATACTTTTTTTACTATTTGTGATTTTGATTTTCTTTATATTTAGAATACTTGCTATAAAATACTCTCCAAGTAAAAAAGATATTTTTATAAAAGAAGAAATAGATGAAAAATAAATTAATACTAATTGTAGAAGATGAAGAAGATATTTTAGAGTTACTTGAATATACATTACAAAAAGATGGTTACGAAACAATTGGATGTTTGAGCATTAATAAAGTAATTGATAAAATTTTAGATGAAGAGAATGTTGATTTAATCTTAATGGATAGAAATCTTCCTGGTATTGATGGTGCTACTTTTATTTCAAAAATAAGATCAAATGGTTATACAAATCCAGTAATTTATGTTACTGCAAAAGATAAAGATGAAGATATTTTAGAAGGTTTTGAAGCATATGCAGATGACTATATTACAAAACCATTTAATCTAAAAGAGTTATGTGCAAGAGTAAAAGCTGTATTAAAAAGAACATCTAAAGATATAGAGGTTTTAAAAGTCAAAGATATTGTATATAAAGCAAATAATAAAAGATTTTATATTAATAATGAAGCTATTGATTTAACACATTTAGAACATGATTTACTCCTAGAGTTTATAAAAAATAAAGATATTTTAATGTCAAGGGAGCATTTATTAAATACTGTATGGGAAGACTCAATTGAAAAAAAGCTAAAAACAGTAAATGTTGCAGTAAAAAGATTAAAAGCAAAAATTGACCCAAATGGTGAAAAAGAGTATATAAAATCTATTAGAGGTGAGGGATATATCTTTTGTTAAAAATTCATCAACTTTTCTTAAGAACCTTTATTATTATATTTTTTCTTATATTTTTAAGTATTAGTTTTACTACTTACTTTTGGTCAAAAAATATCTATATGGAACAAATAGAAAAAAACCTTTCTCAAAATATTGATTCAATTTCACTTGTACTAAATAATATTAAAGATATAGAAAAAATTGTAAACAAATTTAAAAACAAAACTAAGCTTAGAATTACAATAATTGATGAAAAAGGAAATGTTCTTACAGAAAGTGATAAAGATAAAGAATCTATGGATAATCACTTAAAAAGAGATGAAATAATTCATGCTAGATATGATGATTATGGGAAAAGTATAAGATTTTCCCATTCAATAAATAAAGAGCTTTTGTATGTAGCAAAAAAAATTAAACTAAATGGTTCTACTTATTATATAAGACTTGCTGATTATACAGATAAAATTCAAGAAAATTTTTTTAATTTATCTTTTCACGTCATAGCAATAATTACAATATTTTTGATTTTAGCATTTTTTGCTACTTATTTTATTAGTATTAAAATAAAAAATGAAACAGATGCTATATTGAAATATTTAATTGATTTAAGTGATGGAAGACCAAACTATCAAATAAGTTCAAACTATACACAAGAGTTCAATAAAATTGCAAGATTTTTAAACAAAGTCTCTTCTAAACTTTCAAAAAAAGAGAAACAAAAATCAAAACAAACAGCAAAACTAAAACTTGCAAATAGACAAAAAGATGAAATAATTTCAGCCATATCCCATGAATTTAAAAATCCTATAGCAATTATTTCTGGATATAGTGAAACTTTATTAACAGATTTGGATTTACCTGAAAATATGAGAAAAAAATTTCTTCATAAAATTCAAACAAATGGTAATAAAATGTCACAAATTATTGACAAACTAAGGTTATCATTAAAGCTTGAAGAGGGTAAACAACAAATCACAACACAAAGCTGTTCAATAAAAAAACTTTGTGATTGTGTAGTATCTGATTTAAAAGATAAATATAAAGATCATGAAATTATTATAGAAGGAGAAGATGTAACTTTAAAACTTGATGAAACTTTGATGGAAATGGCAATATCAAACTTAGTGGAAAACGCTTTAAAGTATTCAGAAAATGATGTAATAATTAAAATTGCACCCTCTTCAGTAAGTATCATAGATAAAGGCATTGGAATAGATGAGAAAGAGTTAAGTTTGATCAATAGAAAATTTTATAGAGTATCAAAAAATGGATGGAATAACTCTTTGGGTCTTGGACTTTTTATCGTTCAATCAATCTTATCATTACATAATTTTAGCCTTGAAATTAAAAGTAGACTTCATCATGGTTCAGAATTTATAATAAAATATTAAAAAATACTTAATTTAAGTATTTATTAAGTTTTATTAGACTATTATTTCACCTCATTAATCAAATCGGAGAAATAAATGAAATTTACTCAAATGGCAAAAGCTAACGAAATCGAGAGAGATTGGGTAGTAGTAGATGCAACTGATAAAGTATTTGGTAGAATTATTACTGAAGTTGCTACTATCTTAAGAGGTAAGCATAAACCATCTTACACTCCTCATGTAGATTGCGGAGATTACGTTATTATTATTAACGCTTCAAAAGCAAAATTTTCTGGAAATAAACTAGAAAGCAAAAATTATTATACTCACTCAGGATATTTTGGAAGTACTAAAACTCACAAAATGTCAGACATGTTTGAAAAAAACCCTGAGAAATTATATAAATTAGCTACTAGAGGTATGTTACCAAAAACAAAACTTGGTAAAGATATGTTAAAAAAATTAAAAGTATATGCAGGTTCTGAGCACCCTCATACTGCGCAAATTAAAGGATAAGACTAATGGCAAAAGTTTACGCAACAGGAAGAAGAAAATCAGCTGTAGCTAAAGTATGGCTAGAGAATGGTAATGGTCAACTTACAATCAACGGTCAATCTTTAGATGAGTGGTTAGGTGGTCTTGAATCAATTAAAAAAAGAGTTACACAACCATTAGAAGTATCAAAACAAGAAACTTCTGTAAATATCGTAGTTAAAACACTAGGTGGTGGATATTCTGCACAAGCAGATGCAGTAAGACACGGTATTTCAAGAGCTTTAGTTGCTTATGATGAGCAATTTAGAGCAATTTTAAAACCATATGGTTTATTAACAAGAGATGCAAGAAGCGTTGAGAGAAAAAAATACGGAAGAAAAAAAGCAAGAAAATCAGTACAGTTCTCAAAAAGATAATCTACTATTTTTATATGTTTTTACAAAGGAAGCAAAATACTTGCTTCCTTTTTTTATGCACTTTTTTAAGAAAAAACACTACAATACATTATGAAAAAAACAATTCTTTTAATTCTATTTAGTTTTAATTTTTTATTTGCAAGTATATTAAATCTATCTATTAGCTCAAGTCCTAGTAGATTAAATCCCATATTATCAAATGATAGCGCAAGCAGTCAAATTAGCCAGTGGCTTTTTAATGGATTATTAAAATATGATAAACATGGAAATATTGTACCTGATATTGCAAAAAAATTCTATTTTCAAACTGATACAAAACTAATAATAGAACTAAAACAAGGTGTTCTTTGGCATGATGGAGTTGAAGTTACTGCAAAAGATGCTTTATTTACATATGAAACTATTAAAAATCCTAAAGTTTATACCTCAATTGCTTCAAACTATAAAAAAGTTAAAAGTGTAGAAGTTTTAGATAAATATAAACTACAAATAGAGTATAAAGAACCTTACTTTAAAGCTTTAGAAATTTGGTTAATTGGTCTTTTACCTTATCACCTTTTAAAAGATGAAAAAGATTTAATGACAAGTAAATTTAATAAAAATCCCATTGGAACAGGACCTTATAAACTAAATTCATTAAAAAACTCTTCAGATATTGTCTTAAATGCAAATGAAAAATACTTTGAAGGAAAACCAAAAATTGATAAAATTCATTATAAATTTTATCCTGATACAACAACATCATTTTTAATGTTAAAGCAAAAGAGATTAGATGTTTCTTCTTTAACTCCTATTCAAATTGACAGACAAGTTAACAAAGAGTTTTATAAAAACTATAAAGTAATTGAAGAGCCTGCATTTTCATATACATACATGGCATTTAATCTAAAAAATAAAAAATTTCAAGATATAAAAGTTAGAAAAGCACTCTCTTTAGCAATAAATAGACAAGAGATGGTTGATATTTTGTTTTTTGGTCATGGTAAAGTTTGTAACGGTCCATTTTTACCTGGAACTTTTGCTTATGATGAATCTATTAAACCTATAAAACAAGATATAAAAAAAGCAAAAGAGTTATTAAAAAAAGCAGGTTATGACAAAAATAATCCATTGGAGTTTGAATTAACAACAAATACAGGAAATGATATAAGAATAAATGCAGCTCAAATTTTACAACATCAACTAAAAAAAGTAGGAGTAAATGTTAAAATTAGGGTATTGGAGTGGCAAGCTTTTTTAAATACAGTTGTTCACCCAAGAAAATTTGAAACACTTCTTCTTGCTTGGTCTCTACCTTTAATGCCAGATGCATATCCTATTTGGCATAGCAATTCACAAGAAATAGGAAGATTCAATTTTACAAGTTATGAGAATAAAAAGCTTGATAAATTAATAGAAAAAGGTGCTAAAACTATAAATAAAAAAGAACTCTCTAAAATATATAAAAGAATATTTAGAAAAATAACCAATGATTTGCCTTATCTATTTTTATTTATACCAAACTCAATTACTGTTGTTAATAAAGATATTAAAAATATTGAGCCAACTTTTTTAGGTATAATGCATAATCAAATTCATTGGGAAAAAATAAATAAGGAATAAATTTGAAAAAAAACAATATTATATTATTTGATTTAGATGGAACATTAATTGATTCAACTACTGCTATTATAAGCTGCTTTAGACATACATTTGAAGAACTTGCATATGATTTTCAAGGAGAAGATGAAGATATTAAAAAATTAATAGGCTATCCCCTTGATATTATGTACAAAGATTTAGGGGTTGATGATTTAAAAGTTTGGGATTTTGTTGATGCATACAAACAAAAATATAAAACTGTTTCAATAGAACAAACAAAACTTTTAGAAGAAGTAATAGAGTGCCTTGATTTTGCATCAAAATTTGCTAGACTTTCAATTGTTACTACAAAAACTGCTTTATATACAACTCCTTTATTAAAACACTTAAATATTTTAGACTATTTTGAACATATAACAGGTAGAGAGAATGTAGAAAATCCAAAACCACATCCTGAACCAATTTTGAAAACTTTAGATTTAATGAATTATGATGAAAAAAAACATAATGTATGGATGATTGGAGATACAAAATTAGATTTAATTTGTGCACAAGAATCAAATATTAATTCTGTTGGTGTTTTATGTGGATATGGAGAAGAAGCAGAATTAAAAGAGTATACAAACTTTATTACCAAGAGTTCATTTGATGCTGTAAAACTTATAAGTAATATCTGTAAATAGTACTTTTAATTTAAACTTATTATTCTAGGAATTAATACTTTATTAAGTCAACTTTAATTATTATTTATAAAATTGATAGAATTTTAAGGATAGATAATGATAAAAAAATTTGCTACTATGGATGGGAATGAAGCTGCTGCACATGTTTCTTATGCTTTTACAGAAGTTGCTGGAGTATATCCTATCACACCTTCATCACAAATGGGTGATATAACAGAAAAATGGGCTACTCAAGGTAAAGAAAATCTTTTTGGATCTACAGTAAAAGTAATAGAGATGCAAAGTGAAGCTGGTGCTGCTGGAACTTTTCATGGTTCATTACAAGTAGGAGCACTAACTACTACATATACAGCTTCACAAGGCTTGCTTTTAAAAATACCAAATATGTATAAAGTTGCTGGACAATTATTACCTGGGGTTATACATGTAAGTGCCAGAGCATTAGCTACTCATGCATTATCTATCTTTGGTGATCATCAAGATGTAATGAGTACAAGAGCAACAGGATTTGCAATGCTTGCAACTGGTTCTGTACAAGAAGTTATGGATTTAGGAGGTGTTGCACACTTAAGTGCCATAAAAGGAAGAGTTCCTTTTTTACACTTCTTTGATGGATTTAGAACTTCTCATGAAATCAATAAAGTTGAAGTAATGCCATATGAAGTATTTGATAAACTTCTTGATTACGATGCTGTACAAAAATTTAGAGATAGTTCACTTAATCCTGAATCACCAATTACTAGAGGAACAGCTCAAAATGATGATATCTATTTTCAAGGAAGAGAAGCAGCAAATAGATACTATAATGCACTTCCTGATATTGTAAATGAATATATGAGTGAAATATCTAAAGTTACAGGTAGAAACTATGCTCCATTTACATATTATGGAGATGAAAATGCAACTGATGTTATTGTTGCAATGGGTTCAGTTACAGAAGCTATAAAAGAAACAATTGATTATTTAAGAAAAACAGAAAATAGAAAAGTTGGTCTTTTAAGTGTTCATTTATATAGACCATTTTCTGCAAAATATTTTATGAATGTTTTACCTTTAAGTGTAGAAAGAATATGTGTAATTGATAGAACAAAAGAGCCAGGAAGTTTAGCAGAACCACTATATCTTGATGTAAGATCACTATTTTATGGACAAAAAAATCAACCAAAAATTATTGGAGGAAGATATGGTCTTTCTTCTAAAGATGTACCACCAAACCAAATTATTGCACTTTTTGATAATTTAGCAAGTAATAAATCAAAAGATAACTTCACTGTTGGTATTATTGATGATGTAACAAATACTTCAATTGATGTAAAAGAGAATATTTCTGTTGTTGAAGATGTAACAGAATGTCTTTTTTATGGACTTGGAGCAGATGGAACAGTAGGTGCAAATAAAAACTCTGTAAAAATTATTGGTGATAAAACAGATCTTTATGCACAAGCATATTTTGCATATGATTCTAAAAAAAGTGGTGGATATACAAGATCACACTTAAGATTTAGCAAAAACCCTATTAGATCAACTTATCTTGTATCAAATCCAAGCTTTGTAGCCTGTTCAAAAGAGGTTTACTTAGAACAATACGAAGTAGTTGATAAATTAAAAGATAATGGTACTTTTTTATTAAACTCAATTCATTCAAAAGATGAAATAGAGAATAAACTACCAAATAGAGTAAAAAAACTTCTTGCAGATAAAAATATAAACTTTTATATAATTAATGCAACAAGATTAGCCCATGATATTGGCTTAGGAAATAGAACAAATACTATTATGCAAGCAGCATTTTTTAAACTTGCAAATGTTATTCCATATGAAGAAGCAAAAGAGTATATGAAAGAGTATGCTAAAAAAGCATATGGAAACAAAGGTGAAGAGATAGTAAATATGAACTATCAAGCAATTGACCAAGGAGAACATGGAGTTGAAAAAGTAGAAGTAAAAAAAGAGTGGTCAAATCTTGAGGGCGGTTCTTTAACTATAAATTCAAAATACAATGGAAGTGAATATGTTGAAGGTTTTGCAAAAGTAGTAAATGCAGCAAAAGGTGATGAAATACCTGTATCTACTATTGTTGATCTTGGTATGGAGTGTGGAACATTTGAAAATGGTTCAACAAAATATGAAAAAAGAGGTATTGCAACAATGGTTCCAAAATGGAACAGCGATACATGTATTCAGTGTAATCAATGTGCTTTTGAGTGCCCACATGCAGTAATTAGACCTTTTTTAATGGATAAAGAAGAGTTTGAAAATGCACCTGAGGGAATAAAAAATCAAGCATTAGATGCAAAAGGCAAAGAGTTCAAAGAAAAAGATTTAAAATACAAAATTCAAGTCTCTATTTTAGACTGTACAGGTTGTAATATCTGTGTTGATATATGTCCTACAAAAGAGAAATCTCTTAAGATGGTACCATATAATGAAGAAGATGAAAATAATGAGCAAGAGAATGCTGATTACTTATTTAATGATGTATCTTATAAAGATTATTTAGTAGAAGCTTCAAATGTTAAAAATTCACAATTTGCGCAACCTTTATTTGAGTATCACTCAGCATGTCCTGGCTGTGGGGAGACTCCATACATTACCCTAGCAACACAACTATTTGGTGATAGAATGATGATTGCAAATGCAACTGGATGTTCATCAATTTATTCAGGTTCTGCTCCATCAACGCCATATACAAAAAATGAGAAAGGTGAAGGTCCAGCTTGGGCAAACTCACTTTTTGAAGATAATGCAGAGTTTGGTTATGGTATGCATGCTGCAATGGAAACTATTAGAAATAGAGTTGCACAAATTATGATTAAAACTATGGATAAAGTAAATAATCCACTAAAAGTTCTATATAAAGAGTGGCTAGAAAATAAAAATAATGGGGCAAAAACTCAAGAAGTAAGAGATAAACTTGTACCTCAATTAGAAGTTAATCAAGATTTAGAAGGGGTAAAAGAACTTTTAAATTTAAAAAAATATTTTGTTAAAAAATCTCAATGGATGATTGGTGGAGATGGTTGGGCATATGATATTGGATATGGTGGTGTTGATCATGTTTTATCAACTGGTGCAAATGTAAATATCTTAGTAGTTGATACTGAAGTTTATTCAAATACAGGTGGCCAGTCATCAAAAGCTGCTCGTGCTGGTTCAATTGCAGATTTTACAAATGATGGTAAATCAAATGCTAAAAAAGATTTAGGTTATATCTCTATGACATATGGAAATATTTATATAGCACAAATAAACTCAAGAGCAAATCAAAAACAAGCACTTCAAGCCATGAAAGAAGCAGAAGAGTATGACGGCCCATCTTTAATTATTGCTTACTCTCCTTGTATCGCCCATGGAATTCAAGGTGGATTAATGAAATCAGTAGAACAAGGTCAACTTGCAACAGATAGTGGATACTGGCCAATTTATATATTTGACCCAAGAAAAATAAAAGAGGGTCAAAATCCTATTAAAATATTTGGGAAAAAACCTAAATGGGAAAAATATGAAGAGTTTTTATTAAGAGAGAATCGATATAGATCTTTAAAGAAACTAAATCCAGAACATGCAGACTTTTTACTTGAAAAAAATAAAAAAGATGCACAATATAGATATAGACAACTTCAAAGATGGGCAGCTATGGACTATAGTGATGAAGTTGAAGATTTAAAAGAAGAAAATGAGGTTTAAAACCTCTTCTTCTTATATTCTTTGAAAATATACTACTTATTAATACTAATCACTCATTTACCTTTATTTAGCTAAAATTCAAATTATAATTAAATTTGAAAGGTTTAAAATGCCATTATTAGATAGTTTTAGAGTTGATCATACAATTATGCCAGCACCTGCTGTAAGAGTTGCAAAAACAATGAAATCACCAGCGGGGGATGTTATAACAGTATTTGATTTAAGATTCTGTGTTCCAAATGAAAAAATGTTAGGAGAAAAAGGTATTCATACATTAGAACATCTTTTCGCAGGTTTTATTAGAAGCCATTTAAACTCAGATAAGGTTGAAATTATTGATGTTTCACCAATGGGATGTAGAACTGGTTTTTATATGAGTTTATTAGGTAGCCCAAGTGAAGAAGAGGTTGCAAGTGCATGGAGAAAATCTATGGAAGATGTTTTAAAAGTAAAATCTCAAAATGATATTCCTGAATTAAATAAGTTTCAATGTGGTACGTATAAAATGCACTCACTAGATGAAGCAAAACAAATAGCTCAAGATATTCTAAATTCAGAAATTGGTGTAATGTCAAATAAAGAGTTATTCTTACCAGAAGATAAATTAAAAGAGCTAGAAGTATAGTGTATTCACTTGTAACTACAAAAGATGGCTCAAACACTCTTTATTCAAAAGAGTATAAACAGCATTATCATAATATAGATGATGGTGCTGTTTTTGAGACTTTATCTAAACATGTAATTCCTGCATTTACTTTTCATAAACAAAAAGATCAAGTAAATATTTTAGATATATGTTTTGGACTTGGATATAATACATTAGGAACTATTTATTATATTAAAAACAATAATATAAATAGTAAAATCAATGTTTATTCACCAGAATTAGATAAAAAACTAATTAATAGCTTAGAAAATTTCATATATCCCAAAGAGTTTCATACATTAGTTCCAATAATAAAACAATTATGTAAAGATTTTTATTATAAGGATGAACAAATTGAAATAACACTTTACATAGGTGATGCAAAAAATTATTTAAAAAATTTAGATATTAAATTTGATATAATCTACCAAGATGCATTTTCAAGTGATGTAAATTATGAACTTTGGACTAAAGAGTATTTTCAATTATTATACAACTTATCAAAAGAAGATACTATTATTACTACATACTCTATTGCAACGCCTGTTAGATTATCTATGTATGAAGCTGGCTTTAAAATATATGAATATATCCCTTTAAAAAGAAAACAAACCTTAGCATTTATCTCTTATCAAAATGTTTTAGGTAAATATATTGATATGGAGTTAAAAAAGATTAATAATCCAAAGGCAAAAGCTCTTTATGATAGATAACCTATTCTGCTAGGTTATCCAAAATATATTTTTGTAAATCTTTCTTTTGTAATTCTAATTTATTTGATTGCTGAAAAATCTCATTTATTTTTTTATTATACTCTTCATATGGGAAAAAAGGAAAATGTATTTGCCATCCTTTTTTTATTTGACTTAGTGCTACTTGATCAACTAGCCATACCCTAAAGAAGTTAAAAAAAATAAAAATAACAGCTGTTAAAAGCATTGCAACTATTATTGATACATGAGGATCTAAATTTGCAAATAAATTATGTGTTATAGTTGTAAAAGGTACTGTAAACAAAATAACTAAAGATATATATACTAAATATGCTCTAGCAACTTTCAACCTAAAGCCAAGTTTTACTGGATCTACATGCAATTTTTCTAAATATTGTGAATTCGCAATTAATAAATCTTTTAATAATATAGGTTGTTTAGATACAGTAAATACATAGTCTATAATCTTTTGCTTTAAAGATAATAGCATTTAAATTCCTTATTTTAATGTTTAAGTATTTTATCGAAATTTAGTTAATAATATATTAATACTCAAAGTTAAAGTTAATATAAGAAAATTATAAAGAAATAAGAAAGTAAAAGTAAATGCATAAGGTAAAAGCGAAGGCTAAAAAAAAAGCCCATATCTAAGATAACTGTAAAAAGTTAAAATAGATAAGGGCTTGTAAAAACTCAAGAGCTGGCAGAGGCCTACGTTTCCACACC
>NZ_JBSRRO010000010.1:0-59716 GCF_055140965.1 Malaciobacter sp. | reverse complement strand
CATTTAAATAGTATATATTGTTATAAATTTTAAAATCTATTTCATTGTTTTTTAAATATTTTAAAAAAATATCTATTATAAAGTTTTGTCTAAAATTTCTATTTAGAGTAAATATTGTAAAAAGAGTAAAAAATATCCAAAAATATACTCCTACGTCAAAAAATATAGTTGAGTATATAGCTATAAATAAAAGCCATAAAACAAAAGGATAAGAATAAAAACCAAAAATCATAAGAATAATTATAAAAAATAGTATTTCCACAATAATACTCCTATTTTAAAAAGATTATGAAAATCTTACAATTTTACAATAGCTTACAAGTAGCAAAAACAATTTATTAGAAAAGAATATTAATTTATATTTAAAATATTAATTTCAAAAATCAAAAGTAAATGTACAATAATTGTACATCTATCTATTTTAGAATATTTTCTGAAACTTAGTTATAGGTAAAAAAAAAGATTTAATAAAACCATTAAAATAGTCTAAAATACGATTAATGATAAAAACTTAACACATGGTGTACTTTTTTTGTAACTTTTTTTTACAAAATTACAAACTTGTACGTATTTTAACAAAAACTGTACATTGTCTAAAGCAAACATTATGTTATACTATAAGTACAAATCAATTAGGAGATATTAATGAGTTTAATTGCTGAATATAAAGCACACACAGAAGAAAGACTTAATGAAGGGAATCTTCCTCCATTAGCTTTAACTGCTGAACAAACTGCACAGTTAGTAGAGTTGTTAAAAGCAGACTCAGTTGAAGAAGCAGATTATTTATTAGATCTATTTAAAAACAGAATCAACCCAGGTGTTGATGATGCTGCATATGTAAAAGCTGCATTTTTAAATGATGTAGTTAAAGGAAATGTGTCATGTTCTGTAATTTCAAAGCATGAAGCTATTGAAATTTTAGGAAAAATGATGGGTGGATTTAATGTTTCTCCACTAGTTGAAGCATTAAAAAATGATGAAGTAGCAGACGCTGCTGCTGAGCAATTAAAAAATACAATATTAGTATATGATGCATTTAATGATGTAAAAGAATTAATGGATGCAGGAAATGAAAAAGCAAAAGAAATAATTGAATCTTGGGCAAATGCAGAGTGGTTTACAAATAAACCTGCCTTAGAAAAAGAAATTAAATTAACTGTTTATAAAATTCCTGGTGAAACAAATACAGATGATTTATCTCCTGCAACTGTTGCATTTACTAGATCTGATATACCACTACACGCAACTGCGATGTTACAATCAAAAATGGAAAAACCACTTGAAACTATGGAAGAGTTGAAACAAAAAGGTAATCCATTAGCTTATGTTGGTGATGTAGTAGGAACAGGTAGTTCAAGAAAATCAGGTATTAACTCTGTTCAATGGCATATGGGTAGAGATATACCAGGTGTTCCAAATAAAAGAACAGGTGGTGTTGTAATTGGTTCTATTATTGCTCCAATTTTCTTTAACACAGCAGAAGATTCAGGATGTTTACCAATTGAAGCTCCAGTTGATAATTTAGAAACTGGTGATGAAATTGTTGTAAAACCATATGATGGTGTAATTGAAAAAGATGGTAAAGTAGTATCAGAGTTTAAACTTGCTCCAAATACATTAACAGATGAAGTAAGAGCAGGTGGTAGAATTCCTTTAATCATTGGAAAAGGACTTACAGCTAAAGCTAGAGAAGCATTAGGTTTAGGTGCATTTGATATGTTCTTAGCTCCTGAGCAACCAAAAGATAATGGAAAAGGATTTACACAAGCACAAAAAATGGTAGGAAGAGCTTGTGGAATTGAAGGTGTTAAACCTGGTATGTATGTAGAGCCAATAGCTACAACTGTAGGTTCTCAAGATACTACTGGACCTATGACAAGAGATGAAATTAAAGAGCTTGCTGCATTAAGTTTTGGTGCAGATATGCTTATGCAATCATTCTGTCATACAGCTGCTTATCCAAAGCCAGCTGATATTAAATTAAGACATACATTACCTGATTTTATTAATTCAAGAGGTGGTGTTACATTAAGACCAGGTGATGGTGTTATTCATTCATGGTTAAATAGACTTTGTTTACCAGATACTGTTGGTACTGGTGGAGATTCTCACACAAGATTCCCTATTGGTATGTCATTTCCAGCTGGTTCTGGGCTTGTTGCATTTGCAGGTGTAACTGGTATGATGCCACTTACTATGCCAGAATCTGTTCTTGTAAAATTCAAAGGTGAAATGCAACCTGGAATTACACTAAGAGATTTAGTAAATGCAATCCCTTACCAAGCAATTGAAGATGGTTTATTAACTGTTGAGAAAAAAGGTAAGAAAAATATTTTTGCTGGTAAAATTATTGAAATTCAAGGTTTACCTCAATTAAAAGTTGAACAAGCATTTGAAATTTCTGATGCATCAGCAGAAAGAAGTGCAGCAGCTTGTTCTGTTCAATTAGATAAAGAACCAATTATTGAGTACTTATCTTCAAACATTGCATTAATTGAAAAAATGATTGAAGAGGGTTACGAAGATGCTAGAACTTTACAAAGAAGAGCAGATAAAATGAAAGAATGGATTGCAAATCCAGAATTATTACAACCAGATGCAGATGCAGAATATGCAGCAACTATCGAAATCGATTTAGATAAAATTACTGAACCAGTTTTAGCTTGTCCAAATGATCCAGATGATGTTGCAACATTAAGTGAAATATTAGCAGACCCAAAAAGACCAACAGAGAAAATTGATGAAGTATTTGTAGGTTCTTGTATGACTAATATTGGACTATTTAGAGCTTTAGGTGAAGTACTTAAAGGTGAGGGTGAAGTTCCAGGTAAATTGTGGGTTGCGCCTCCAACAAAAATGGATGAAGCTCAATTAACAGAAGAGGGTTATTATTCAATTTTTGCAGCAGCTGGTGCAAGAATTGAAATGCCTGGTTGTTCATTATGTATGGGTAACCAAGCACAAGTTAGTGAAGGTGCTGTTGTATTCTCAACTAGTACAAGAAACTTCGATAATAGACTTGGTAAAAATTCAAAAGTATATTTAGGTTCAGCTGAAGTTGCAGCACTTGCAGCACTTCTTGGAAGACTTCCAAGTAAAGAAGAGTATTTAAATATGGTTCCTAAAAAAATTACTGCTGAAAAAAGAGATAGTATTTACAAATATTTAAATTTCCATGAAGTAAGTGATACTGAGTTAACTAATTTAGTACATTAAAATTTAAACTGTATACTTAAGTCACGAAATGTGGCTTAAGTATTTTTATTTAATGAACTTTCATTCATTATTAAAATAAGTTATACTATTATAAATGTACATAAAATAAAGGTATATAAATTGTCTGCAAAAGAAGTTAAAAAAAATAGTATAATTCAAAATGCGTTAAAACTTTTTTCAACAAAAGGTTTTTATAATACAACTATCCCTGATATCGCAAAATCAATGCAAATGAGTGTTGGTAATATGTATAATTATTTTGCCTCTAAAGAAGAATTGGCAAAATATGCCATTAAATACTCAACTAATATTTTAGCAAAACAGTTAAGAACTATAAATCATATGGATATTTCTTGTAAAGAGAAAATTTTTCTATTTACAAGAGAATATTTAGAAAATGTAAAAGACTCCCCTGAAGTAATAGAGTATTTTTTGAGAGTTTATCTTTCAAATAGAGAAGTTTTTGCACAAGGTTGTGAGGGCTTTTTATGCGTAAGTGAGTTTGTAACTGAGGTTATGATACTTCTTGATGAAGGTGCTGAAAAAAATGAGTTAAGACAACAAGAATTTTTCTCTGCCTTTTCTATGGTTATGGGATGTTTAGGTGGTTTTGCTTTTTTAAGTGGTGAGAAAGTTTTAGATAAAGATCTTTTAGAATATTCAGATAGTGTAGCTGAAAATATATATAGAGCATTAAAAAGTGACAAGACATAAACCTAAGATTGTTTGGCTTCAAGCAATTACTTGTAATGGGAATACTCATTCTTTATTAAGTTCAAACTCTTCTAGATTTGAACTTTTTTTAAATAGTTTTGATTTATTTTATCATCCTTCTTTAACTACAGACACATCATTAGATGATGTAATTAATCTTGAAAATATAGACTTCTTATTAATTGAAGGAGCTATTACTTCAAGTAGTGATTATTTTACAATTTCAGATAATAATGTTTTAGAATTATTAATAAAATTAGCGAATAAAGCATCTTATATAATTAGTGTAGGTTCATGTGCATCATTTGGTGGGATTCATGCAAAATTTGATGAAGACAAAAGTATAAAAGGAGTTCCAGATTATTTAAATAATTTAGAACTAAATAATTTAAAACAAAAAATTATAAATCTTACAGGTTGTCCTGTTCATCCAGAATGGATTTTGCAGACATTATTTACTCTTAAAAATAATAAAACAATACTTTTAGATGATAAACAACGTCCAAAAGAGATATATTATGGTCTTGCACACCATGGATGTACAAGAAATGAATACTTTGAATGGAAAGTTGAAGCAAAAAGTTTTGGAGTAAAAGAGGGCTGTCTTTTTTATGAACAAGGATGTAGAGGACCAATGACACATAGTAATTGCAATAGAGTTTTATGGAATGATGTAAATACAAAAACAAGAGCTGGAATGCCTTGTATTGGTTGTACAGAGTTTGATTTTCCAAGAGAAAATATGTTAGAGACTAAAAAAAATATTGGTATACCAACGCAAGTTCCTTTAGGTATAAATAAAAGAGCATATTTAACAATTACAGGAGTTGCAAAAACTTTTAAAATTGATAGATTAAATAATAAGTTAATAAATAAAGAAGAATATGAAAACAGTTGATATAATCGAAAGAATTGAAGGCGAAGCCAAATTAGTTTGTTCTTGGGAAAATAGTCGTATAAGTGATGCAAGAATAGAGTTTTTAAATTTTAGAGGTTTTGAATATATTTTAAAAAATAAACCTGCACTTGACACTTTGATTTATACTCCTAGAATTTGTGGAATTTGTGGACAAGCACATCTAAAAGCAACTGTTGAAGCTTTGGAAAATATATATACAAATATTAATGAACCATTAGAAGTTACAAATAAAGCAAAACTTTTAAGAGAGATTGGTTTAAATATTGAAATAATTGATTCTCATATAAAATGGTTTTATATGTTTATTATGCCAGATATTGCGAAATTATCTTCTGATATAAAATATGAAAAATATAAAGCAATTAAAGGTAGTCAATGGCTTAATGCTTCAAAAATTACAAGTGAAATTATAAAGTCATTAGCAATTATAGGTGGTCAATGGCCACATACTTCATATATGGTTCCTGGTGGAGTCATGAGTGATCCTACCCTTCTTGATTTAACTTCAATGCAAAACTATTTAGATCAAGCAGTAATATTTTTTGAAAATAGTTTAGCCGGAGTTGATATTATTGATTACCTTTCATTTGATAATATAGACTCTTTAGAAAAATTGGATTATGCACTTAAAGATTTTAAAAATATAAGTTTTGAAAATGAACTTGAAAAAATTGGTAAAAGTTATGATTCTCATATAGTATTAGCTTCAAGCTCTTTATTTGAAAGTGCTAAGATAAAAACAAAAAATAAACATAAAATTGATATAAATAAAGTAAAAGAAGAAAATATCAATAGTTTTAAAGTAAACAGTACTAAAAAAGATAATGAATATACTTGGTCAAAAACTGCACTTTATAATAATGAATTTTATGAAACAGGACCTTTATCAAGAGCATTAGTTTCAAATAGAAGTTTTATAAAATCAATTCATAAAGAGTATAAAGATTCTGTATTTACAAGAGTCTTTGCAAGAATGGACGAGTTTGCCCATCTTTTAATAAAAACAAAGGATTTAATCTCAAAAATTGATATATCCCAAGAGTCTTATATAAAACCTAAATACTCTTATAGTGAAATAGAACATGCAAGTTCAATTAGTACTGTTGAAGCAGCAAGAGGATCTTTGTATCATAAAATAATTATGGAAAAAGGTATTATAAAATCTTATGATGTAATTACACCTACTGTGTGGAATTTAGGTCCAGGAATAAATGCAAAACTTGGAGTTGCACAAAAAGCAATAATTGGAGTTGATTCTTTAGAAAAAGCACAAATTATACTTAGAAGTTTTGATGTTTGTTCTGTTTGCACAACACATTAGTAAACGCCACATTTAAGCCATTTTAGTGACAAAAAAAGAACAAAAATTTTTTTATTTATAGAAATATGCTAAAAAATAATATTAACTTAAGAAACATTAAAAAAAATTTTTAAGATAAGTGAAAGTTTTAACTTAATTATTTAATATAATAATAAATTAAACTTATAATCTTTGAGTTGATTTTACACACATTATAATCTTATTTTAAAAAAAAATTAGAAAATTAAAAATTAACACTTGGTTAAGTTTAAGTTATGTAATATTAATTAATTAGTTTATATTACATTAAACGAGTTTAAAAAAATGCCAGATTTAATTTGGTTTTTTTTATAAGTAAAACATGAATGATTGTTCATTTATAGTGTATCTATTAAGGTTTAGGTAAAAAATTTTAAAATAAATTTTAAAAAGTTTATTTTACTTCAATAAAAAGGAACTATTTTGAAAACAACTGATTTATTTAGTAAGTTATCAAAAAGATTGTCAAGTTTAGAAAGACTTAAAAAACTTGATGATAAGAAGTCTATTCCATCTATTTTAGAGGAAAAAGGTGTTAGTAGAAGGGATTTTATGAAATGGGCTGGTGCTATGACTGCTATGTTAGCACTTCCAGCGAATTTTACTCCTTTAGTTGCAAAAGCTGCTGAACTTAGTGATAGATTGCCAATTATCTGGCTACATATGGCAGAGTGTACAGGATGTTCTGAGTCACTACTTAGAACAGATGCCCCAACAATTGATTCACTTATTTTTGATTATATCTCTTTAGAGTATCATGAAACATTGATGGCTGCTGCTGGTTGGCAAGCAGAACATAATTTAGAAAGTGCAATTGAAAAATACAAAGGTCAATATATATTAATGGTTGAAGGTGGTATCCCAGCAGGTGAAAACTCACATTTCTTAACTATTGGTGGTCATGGAAAAACTGGTGAACAAAATGCTATTGATGCTAGTGAAAATGCAGCTGCTATTTTTGCTATTGGTACATGTTCAAGCTTTGGTGGTGTTCAAGCAGCATTCCCAAATCCAACAGGTACAGTTGCATTATCAAAAGTAACAGACAAAACAGTTATAAATGTTCCTGGATGTCCTCCAAGTGAGAAAAATATTGTTGGTACATTATTACACTACCTTTTATATGGAACACTACCTGCACTTGATGTATATAATAGACCAAAATGGGCTTATGGACTTAGAATTCATGATTTATGTGAAAGAAGAGGACGATTTGATGCAGGTGAATTTGTAGAAGAGTTTGGTGATGAGGGTGCAAAAAAAGGCTACTGTTTATATAAAGTAGGTTGTAAAGGACCTTATACTTTTAATAACTGTTCAAAAAACAAGTTCAACTCTCATATGTCTTGGCCTATTCAAGCTGGTCATGGATGTATTGGTTGTTCTGAACCTGATTTCTGGGATACAATGGGACCATTTGAAGAACCTGTTGCTGATAGATTATACAATACAGTTTTTGGCGGTTTAGGTGCTGATGCAACTGCTGATAGAATTGGAGTTGGACTATTAACTGTGACAGGTATTGGTATAGCAGCTCATGCAGCAATATCTAAATTTAAAAACCCAAAAGAAGATGAGGAGTAAAAGATGGCAAATAAAAGAGTAATAGTTGACCCAATTACAAGAATTGAAGGACATTTAAGAATTGAAGTAGAAGTAGATGAAAATAATGTAATTCAAAAAGCTTACTCAACATCAACATTGTGGAGAGGTTTAGAAACAATTGTTAAAAACAGAGATCCAAGAGATGCTGGTTTTTTAATGCAAAGAATTTGTGGAGTTTGTACATACTCTCACTATAGAGCAGGAATTGAAGCAGTTGAAGATGCATTAGGAATTGAACCTCCATTAAATGCAAAATTAACAAGAAGTTTGATGAATCAAGCTTTATTTTTACATGACCATATAATTCACTTTTATCATCTTCATGGTCTTGATTGGGTTGATGTTGTATCTGCGCTTAAAGCAGATCCTGCAAAGGCTTCAAAAGAAGCATTTAAATATGCAAAATATCCAATTGGTACAGGTGAAAATGAGTTAAAAGCAGTTCAAGATAAAGTTAAAATATTTGTTGACAAAGGACAACTTGGCCCATTTGCAAATGCATATTGGGGACATGAAACTTATAAGTTAACTCCTGAAGAGAACTTAATAGCTTTATCTCATTATTTAAAAGCCTTAGAAATTCAAAGAGAATTAGCAAAAATGATGGCTATATTTGGAGGTAAACAACCACATCCACAAAGTTTAACTGTTGGTGGTGTTACTTGTATTATGGATTTATTGGATCCATCAAGAATGGGTGAATATTTAACTATATTTAAAATGGCCAAAAACTTCGTAGATAATGCATACTATGCAGATATCTTAATGGCAGGAAAAGCTTTTAAATCTGAGCCTTCTGTTGTACAAAAAAGAGGAGTTATGAACTTCATGTCACATGAAGAGATGCTATTAAATAGAAGTGAATATCTATTTGATACTGGTATTATCATGAATGGTGATTTATCAAAAGTATATCCTATAAATGAAGACTTAATTACAGAAGAAGCTACTCACTCTTGGTATAAAGATAATCAACCTTTACATCCATATGATGGAAAAACAAATCCTAACTATACAGGTTTTGTAGATAAAGATACTGTTGGAATGGATGGAAAAATGGTTCATTCAAAAGCAATTGATGAAAATGGAAAGTACTCTTGGATTAAATCTCCAAGATATGATGGTAAAGCAATGGAAGTAGGACCTTTAGCTTCTGTACTTGTATCATATGCAAGTGGAAATAAAAAAATTCAAAAAATTGTAAATGAATTTTTAGAAAAATCAGGTCTGCCAACAGAAGCACTATTTACTACTCTTGGAAGAACTGCTGGAAGAATGCTTCAAACAAAAGCAATTGCAGAAAATGGAATGGAAACTTTTAATACATTAATTGAAAATTTAAAAGTAGATCAAGAGACTTATACTTCTTATAAAATTGATAAAGATAAAGAGTATAAAGGAAGATTTATTGGTGATGTGCCAAGAGGTATGCTATCTCATTGGATTAGAATTAAAAATGGAGTGGTAGAAAACTATCAAGCTGTTGTTCCATCAACATGGAATGCGGGTCCAAAAGATGCAAATGGATTAATGGGACCTTATGAATCAAATCTTGTAGGAATGAAAGTTGCAGATATCTCTCAACCTTTAGAAATAATTAGAGTTATTCACAGTTTCGATCCTTGTATTGCTTGTGCAGTTCATGTAATGGATGTTAAGGGTAATAATTTAGGAGTATATAAAGTAGACCCAGTTTATGGGGCAAGCTGTTAGGAGCATATTATGATAAAGAAACACTATGAGTTTTCGTTTTGGCTTAGAGTTACGCATTGGGTAAGAGCAATAGCAATTATAGTTTTAACAGCTAGTGGTTTTTATATTGCATATCCATTTATTGCTCCAGCACATAATGGAGGAGAACCTGTTAATTTTCTAAATGCACTATTTAGATCATGGCATGTAATATTTGGATTTTTATTAATATCAGTTACAATTGGTAAATTTTATCTATTTTTCTTTGATAAGCAAAGTAAAGTTGAAAGAGCTTCATTTAAAGATTTCATTAATCCAAAAGTTTGGATTAATCAAATTAAATATTATTTATTAATTGGTAAACATCCACATGGAAAGGGTGTTTATAATCCATTGCAATTTATGGCATATGTAGGTGTATACGGTGCTATTATTCTTATTTCTTTAACAGGATTGATTTTATATATTCATGTGTATCATCAAGGTATGGGTGGAATGTTATATGATATTTTAAGACCAGTTGAGGCAATGTTTGGTGGCCTAGCATGGGTTAGACAATTGCATCATATTGCAATGTGGATTTTTATAATTTTCTTACCAATTCATATATATCTTGCAGTATTTAACTCAGTATATGGAAAATCTGGAGCTATGGATTCAATCTTTAGTGGATATAGATGGGTAAAAAAGAAAGATAAATGAATATCTTAATTTTAGGTATAGGAAATATCCTTTTTCAAGATGAGGGTATGGGCGCACATTTTGTTCACTATTTAGATGAAAAATATGAGTTTGAAAGTGAACATAATAGTGTAAGTATCGTAGATGGTGGAACATTAGCCCATAGGCTAATTCCACTTATTGTTAAGTTTGATCATGTAATTGTAATAGATTGTATTGATGCAAATGATTCAAAACCTGGAGATATCTATTTTTTTGATTTTGAAAATGCACCAAAAGAGATTGATTGGCAAGGAAGTGCTCATGAAATAGAGATGCTTCAAACACTAAATATGATTCAAATGAATGGAGATTTACCTAAAACACAAGTTTTAGGTATTATCCCAAAAAGAGTAGCAGATGATACGACTTTTGAATTAAGTGATGAAGTAATAAATGCAACTTCTACAATGGAAAAAACAATAATTGAACATTTGAAAAGCTTAGAAATAACACCAAAAATAAAAAAAGATGATATAACAATCACACATATATCACAAGTTTCATATAAAAGAGAGATTATTAATGATCCTAAAATTTAAATTTGATTACAACTCAAATAATAACACTTTAATCTATTTTTTACATACTATTGCAAAGCAAAGTAATTTAGAGTATAAAATAACTAAAAGTAATTTTATAAATTTATTTATAAAAGGTGATGAAGATGAACTTACAAAGTTTTCAACAACTTTAAGTTCTCTTTTACCAATGTCAATATTTTTTAAAGATAGTACAGCAGAAGTTGTATCACAAATGAGTGATGAACAAGGTATAGTTTTTGATAATGAAAAAATAGATTTATCATTTTGCTCTTCATGCTTACAAAAAGTTGAAGATAATACTTCTATTGATTTTTACAATCCCTTTATATCTTGTGATATTTGTGGAACAACTTGTGATGTAAATGAATTAAACTTTATTGATCTTGATAAAGAAAAAATTCATTATGAAAATCATGAAGAGTTATTTAAAAAGATAGCCTTTTTAATAAATGATGAAAAAAGTATAAAAATAAAGACAAGATCAGGAAGTTTTGTATTTAAAAAACTAATGAAAACAGAAGATAATGTAAAACTATTATGTACAAATTTAGCTAATATATCTAAAGCTTTTATTGCAAATAAAGCAGAAGTAGTTGCCCTTGCAAGTATAGAAAAACCTATTATAAATCTAAAAGTAAATGAAGTATTTAAGTTAACTAATACTTTAAATCAAGAGTATGCTAATGTAAGATTTGTAAATGACTTGATATTGTATTTACTTGCTAAAGAGTTAAAAGATTATGATATAGATTTCTTAACTTATGAGGAAAATTCAGATTTTGATTATGAATTAACTTATAAAAAACAATTAGAACCACTTGATATTATGAAAATAAAAGTTATTGAAGATAAGAATATAATATTAGAATCAAACTCATATAATGAAGTTTTAGATGATATTTATTCAAAATTTAAAGAACCTTCAAAAAGTCATTTTATGGTACTTTTACATGAATATAATTTTTATGATAAATCAATTTTAAATTTTTATTCTTCAACAAAAGAAGATGATAATATTGCTTTGTATTCTAAAGATATAGAAGGACTTTTAGATATTGTAAATTATAAGTTACCAAACTCAATTGAAGAAATTTTTGAAACACTAAAAAAAGATGAAACCGCTTCTAGATTACTTGAAAACTATAAAAACAAATATCCAGATATTTATGAAAATGCAAAAAAATGTGATATATCTTCTCTTAAAACAAATAGTATCTACTCTTATTGGAAAATAATTTCTGTAATTTTAGGTTTTAGTTTAAAAATAGAAGAGCATAATGTTCTTTTAGATAATGCAATGTCATGCATTTTAGATAAAGGTCCTAGAATTGATTATAAATTAAAAGAGAGTGATAAGATTTTTAATAAAGAGTTCTTGCTTCACAAATTAATTCAATCTGGCATGAGTTTTAAACTTGCTGGAGTTGATGATAAAACTTTATCTTTAGGTTATGTTGAGAGTTTTGCACACTATATTTCAACTTTAATTGATGACATACATAATGAAGTTAAACTTGATGGAATAAGTTTAACAGGAGATATTTTTGCAAATGAATTAATTTCAAAATTAGTGCATAAAAGTATTACAAAAAATTTCAAAATATATTATAATAAGGACTTCGTAATACAAAAATAAGAAGTTTTAATGATAAATAGTAAGATAGTAAAAGTTAAAGGAATAGTACAAGGAGTTGGTTTTCGACCTTTTGTTTATAATCTTTGTAAGAAGTTAAAAATCAATGGTTGGGTAAATAATGATGACGAGGGTGTAAACATAGCCTTGGAGACAGATGAGTTTTTAATTGAAGAGTTTATAAAACAATTAAAAACTTATTCTCCACCTTTAGCAGTTATTGACTCTTTAGAAATTTTAGATAAAGAGTTTGAAAATTTTAATGACTTTCAAATTATTGAAAGTAAAAATAACTCAAATAAAACTACAATAATTTCTCCAGATATCTCAATTTGTCAAGATTGTATAAAAGATATAAATGATGAAAATAATTTTAGATACAATTATGCTTTAACAAACTGTACTAATTGTGGTCCAAGATACTCAATAATAAAGACTGTTCCTTATGATAGAGTTAATACTTCAATGGAAAAGTTTACTTTGTGTCCTTTATGCCAAGAAGAGTATACAGACCCTACTAATAGAAGATACCATGCACAACCTGTATGCTGTGAGAAGTGTGGTCCAAAATTAGAACTATTTAATAAAGAAAATAAAAAAATAGAAGAGGGTATTGAAGCAATAAAAAAGATTGCTACACTTATTAATAATGGAGAAATAGTTGCCATTAAAGGGCTTGGTGGTTTTCATTTGGTTTGTGATGCAACAAACGACAAGGTAGTAAAAGAGTTAAGATTAAGAAAAAATAGACCTACAAAACCTTATGCTGTTATGTTTAAAAGTATTGAAGAAGTATCTGATTATGCAGTATTTAATGAATTTGAAAAAGATATTATAACTTCAAAAGAAAAACCAATTACACTAGTAAAGAAAAAACAAAATACTAATTTAAGTTCTTTAATCGCACCAAACATTAGTAAAATTGGTGTATTTCTTCCTTATACTCCTTTGCATATTATTTTATTTAAGTTTTTAAACAATCCAATTATAGCAACAAGTGCTAATTTAAAAGATGAACCAATTATAAGGCATAAAGATGAACTTTTATCAAAACTTGGACATGTGGTTGATTTTGTTTTAGATTTCAATAGAGAGATTATAAATGCAGTTGATGATAGTGTTCTTCAAGTGATTAAAGATGATGTAGTAAAATTAAGAAATGCAAGGGGATATACTCCAACTACAATAAAATTAGAAACAAAACAAAATAAAAAAATAATGGCACTAGGAGCAAATCAAAAATCGACTATATCTTTTTGTTTTGAAGATAATATGATTGTTTCTCCTCATATTGGAGATTTAAACTCTATTGAATCCCTTGAATATTTTACAAGAACAGTTGAAACTTTTAAAAGATTTTATGATTTTGAACCTGATGTTATTGTTTGTGATAAGCATCCAAATTATGAAAGCACAAAATGGGCAAGTAAATCAAATATCAAAATAGTAAAAATACAACATCACTATGCACATATTTTAAGTGTTATGGCAGAGTATAAGTTAGAAGATAGACTTTTAGGTTTTAGTTTTGATGGCACAGGTTATGGAGATGATGGAAATATTTGGGGTGGAGAAGTTATGCTTGCATCAAAAGAGAATTATAAGCGTCTTTTCCATTTTAAATATTTTAAGTTACTTGGTGGAGAAAAAGCAGTAAAAGAGCCTAAAAGAATCGCTTTATCCCTTTTATTTGAAAATTACACTTTAGATGAATTAAAACAAATGAATATTGCTTTATTAAATGAGTTTACAAACACACAGTTAAATAATTTTTATATGATGTGGCAAAAAGATATCAATGCTTTTCTTACAAGCTCACTTGGTAGAGTTTTTGATGCAATTGCATCTTTGGCTAATATTGCACATACACAATCATATGAGGGTGAAACAGGACTTTTAATTGAAGAGTATTATGATAAAAATATATTAGATTCATATGAATATCAAATAGAAAATCAAGAAATTGATATTTCAAATATGATAAAAACTATTATAACTGAGTCCAATAAAAAGATTATTTGCTCAAAGTTTATAAATACAATTGTAAAAATTATAGTCGATATTTCAAATAATTATAATGATTTAGATATTGTTTTAACAGGTGGAGTATTTCAAAATAAAACTCTTTTAGAAAAGTGTATTGATGAGCTTAAAAAAGAGAATAAAAAAGTATATTTTAATAAAAAAGTTTCTTTAAATGATGGTAGCATTTCAATAGGACAACTATATTTTTTAACTTAAATATTAAAAAAATCCATAAATAATGTAGAAATTGATAAAAAGTTTCAAAAAATAGTGTGAAAATTATCTTTTTTAAATTCTGTTTAGATAAAATCAATATTTGAATTTTAAATAAGGTTGGCTATGAATCAAGTAAAATTTAGTAGATTGGGATTTATCCTAGCTGCGGTTGGATCTGCCGTAGGTTTAGGAAATGTATGGAAATTCCCCTATGTAACAGGTGAATTTGGTGGTGGTGCGTTTGTAATTGTATATTTAATTACAGCACTTTTTATTGGTGTTTTTGTATTAATTGCTGAGCTTTTAATTGGTAAAGTAGGGCAAAGTGATGCAGTTTCTATGTTTGAAAATCTAGCAACAAAACATAAAAAGATTTGGAAGTATGCGGGCTTTATGGCTGTTGTCCCTTTACTTATTCTTTCTTATTATTCTGTTGTAATTGGTTGGATTTTTCATTATGTGGTACTTTCTTTTAATAAGTTGCCAGAAACAGTTAAAGAATCAACTGATAATTTTATGACTTTATTAACATCAGATTATCAAACACAACTTTTTTATCACACAATAGTTTTTGTATTAGTAACACTAATTATTTTAAGAGGTATTAAAGATGGTATTGAAAAAATAAATAAAATATTGATGCCTTTATTAGGTGTTATTTTGACTATTTTATTTATCTATTCAATAAATGTTGATGCTTTTGGTGATGCAGTTTATTTTATGTTTAATCCTGATTTTTCAAAGATTACTTCATCTGCAATAATTGCGGCAATTGGACAAGCATTTTATACTTTATCTTTGGGTATGGGTATTATTATTACATATGCAGCATCTTTACCAAAACAGACTAATATTGCAAAATCGGCTGTTACAATCTCTATTATTGATACTATAGTTGCAATAGTTGCAGGATTAGTAATATTTACACTATTATTTGATAAAGGTGCAGAATCAACAAAAGGTGCAGGTTTAGTATTTATTTCATTACCATCTGTATTTTATGAGTTTGGTGGAGCTGGACAATTTTTAGCTTTATTATTTTTTGTTGCTATTGCATTTGCTGGTATTACTTCAGCTATTTCAATGATGGAACCAGCTGTATTATATCTAATAGAAAGATATAAAATGACAAGAATGAAAGCTGCAATTATTTGTAGTTTATTCTTTTATATCTTAGGTACTATTACTCTTTTCTCAAATATAACTGAGTTTGCACCTGCCTTGCAAGTTGGTGAGAAATCATTTTTTGATTGGGTTGATTTTGTTTGCTTTACTATTATTGTACCAATTGGTGGTATATTAGTTGTTATTTTTGTTGGATACTATATGGATAAAGAAGTTATTAAACAAGAGTTAACACCTATTTTAGGAAAGTCATTACTTGCACTATGGTTTTTCATGGTAAGATATGTTATTCCTATTGCACTTATTGCAGTTATCTTAAATGAAACAGGACTATTTAAATTCTAAGAGGAACTTTTCCTCTTAGTAATACTAATTTCTCTCTTTAACTTCTTTTTCTATAACAAAAGCTCCAAAGGGAATAAGTGAATAGATAAAAAGTTTAAAACTAAATCCTTTTTCCCATCTTAATTTATTCATTGCAAAAAATAAAGCAATAGCAAATACTATAAAAAGTATTCCATGAGTCATACCTACTACTTTTACGGGATAGGGGTTCTCACCTATGTATTTAATAGGCATTGCAATAAATAGAAGTACTAAATAAGATAAACCTTCAATAAAAGATACTATCCTGAAACTATTTAACATTTACATCCTTTTTGATTTTGCGTTATTATAGTTAAAGTTTTATTAGTAATGTTTTATATATTTTTCTTAAATTTTTACAATGCTATATAAATGCTATTTTTGATTGATAAGATATGAATTAAAATGAGTTTTAAAATAAATAACAACTTATAGTGTATATAAATTGACTGTTTTTTTATTATTTAGTTATAATTTACTAATCATTATTAAGGGGTGCTCCATGAGTATTTTGAAGAATTTAAATCTTAGAACTAAGATACTTTCAATAGTAATCTTAACAATAGTAACTATTGCAATAATCATTGCTTCTAAATCAATTCTTTCAATAGAAGAGTTGACGCAAAAAAATATCCAAGAATATAAGGATAATGCTTTTGCACAAAAAGAGAATGAGTTGAAAAGTTACGTAACTATGGCACTTAGAAGTGTAAAAAGCTTTTATGAACAAACTTCAAAAGAAAAACTTGAAAAATTAGTTGAAGATGATTTAGAAAAAAATACCGATTTTATATTTTCAATTATAAATGAACAATATAGTAGGTATAAAAATGTACTTTCAAAAAATGAATTAAAATCAAAAATTATTGAAATTATAAAAGATACAAAGTTTGGTAAAACAGGTTATTTTTTTGTTACAGATTTAAATAATAAAATTATAGCTCATCCTGTTGATTCAAAACTTGAGGGAAAAGATTTTTCAAATGTAAAAGATAAAAATGGAATAGCTTTCATAAAAGCTTTAACTGACAAAATTAAAGCAGGTAAAAGTGATAGTTTTATTTCATATGTTTGGGAAAAACCCAAAACAAAAGAATTGGAAACAAAAATCTCTTATGGAAGATTATTTAAACCTTTTAATTGGGTTATTGCAACAGGTGAATATGTAGATAACCTAGATGCACAAATGCAAAAAGAGGCTTTAGAAAATCTATCGCAAATGAGATACTCAAATAATGGATATTTTTGGGTAAATGATTCTAAACCTGTTTTAATTATGAATCCAAATGGAAAAGATCAAATAGGCAAAAATTTAAAAGATGCTGTTGATTCTAATGGTAAAAAATACTTTCAAGAGTTTGTTGATGTTGCAAAAGCTAAAGGTGAGGGACTTACAAGTTATTATAAAAATAAACCTGGAGAAACAAAAGCCAAGCAAAAACTATCTTATATTGTATATTTTGAACCATGGGATTGGATTATTGGAACAGGAACTTACATAGAAGATATTGAAAAAAGTATAGATAAGATGGCAAAACATTCAAAAGAAGAGATTAATAGTGTAATTTTGCAAATATTAATAATCTCTATTGTTGTTGTTATTTTAATTGCACTTTTAATCTCATTTGTTTTAAATAAAATTTTAGTTGAACCAATTGAAGATTTAAAATCAGGATTATTGCAATTTTTTAAATTTTTAAATCATGAATCAAAAGATATAAAACATTTAGAAGTATTTTCAAATGACGAAATAGGTCATATGTCTAAAATGATAAATGATAATATTGTAAATACTCAAAAAATCATTAATCAAGACAAAATAGTAATTGAGGAGGTTTCTGATTTAGTTAATCACATTAGTTCAGGTGAGTTATCAGGAAGAATTACTACTACAAGTTTAAATCCATCTATTAAACAGCTAATTGTAGTATTTAATGATATGATGAAACATCTTCAAGAAATAGTTAATCATTCACTTGGTGTTTTGAAAAAATATCAAGATAATGACTTTAGAGTTGAAACTACTATGAAATGTACAGGTGAAATATGTGATTTAATGAATGGAATTAATGATTTAGGTCATACAATAAGTGATATGCTTGTAGAGAATAAGAAAAATGGACTTACTTTAAATGAATCAGCAAAAGTTTTATCTGCAAATGTTGAGATTTTAAATACATCATCTCAAGAATCAGCCTCTTCTTTAGAAGAAACAGCAGCTGCACTTGAAGAGATAACTGGAAATATAAGAGAAAATGTTGATCATATTAAAACAATGAGTAAATATGCAAGTGCTTTAAATAACTCATCAAAAGAGGGAAATAGTTTAGCTACTAGAACTTCTAAATCTATGGATGAAATAGATGAGCAAGTCCATTCAATAAATGATGCAATAACTGTAATTGATCAAATAGCATTTCAAACAAATATTCTAAGTTTAAATGCAGCAGTAGAAGCAGCAACAGCAGGAGAATCTGGAAAAGGTTTTGCAGTTGTTGCAGGTGAGGTTAGAAATCTTGCAAGTAGAAGTGCCCAAGCAGCAAGTGAGATTAAAGAGATTGTTGAAAACGCCACAATAAAAGCAAATGAGGGTAAAACAATTGCAGATGAGATGATTAAAGGTTATGATGTATTAAATGAAAATATAAATAAAACTATTGCGCTTATTGAAGATGTTACAGATGCTAGCAAAGAACAGCAAGTTGGAATTGAGCAGATTAATGATGCAATTAATGAGCTTGACCAACAAACACAACAAAATGCAAGTGTAGCAATGAGAACAAAAGATGTATCATCACAAACTTCTGAAATATCACAAAGAATAGTTAATAATGCTGATGAAAAAGAGTTTGTTGGAAAAGATGAAGTTAAAGCTATGAAGCTTTAACTTCTAAAATAGATATCTTTTAAGAGTGCTTTACAAATTGGTTTTGTAAAATTATATTTGAATTCGCACTCTTTTAAGTAAAAAAAGAAGTTATCTTGATTTACTCCTTTATACTTTTTTAAACTCTGTTTTAAAAATTCCCAAAACTCTTTAAGTGGGGTAGCGTATGAGTTTTGAGATTGTAATTTATGCCATTTTAAATATCTTTCAAAGTCCTCATCTTTATCTTGCATTGGTGCTTTTGGTAAAGAGGGCATTAAAAGTGTATAAACTCTATTATTTGCATAAAAACCTATTATGTTTATAGCTTCATAAAGGCTTTTATTCTTTTTTTGTAGCTGTTTTTCATTGAAGTAATAAAACTCTTCATATGATGTATTATCTTGAATGGAGATATAATAAAGTTCTTCAAGGTAGTTTGCAATAAGTTTTCTAAAAATATCATAACGATTTGATACAGTTCTGTAGTTTACATTTAGATCTTTTGAAAGATTTAAAGCAGGGGTATTATTACAAAAACCTTCGATAATTTTTATATCAGTATCAATTTTTTTTAAAGAGAATTTTTTGTTACAATCTTTGCACTTTTTATAATTATCTTTTAAAGTATAAAGTGTTCTTGAGTTGCAATATGGACAATTTGTTAATTTCATAAAAAAATTATATCTTATTTTTGTTCAAAATATACATAAGCGTTGAAAAATTTTTCACCTATTTTAAGAAAAAATGAGTAAACTATTAAAAATGAATATCTATTCAGAAGGAAAGAAAATATGTGTAAAGATTGCGGTTGTAGTATAACAGATCATGAGCATAATCATGAACATAGTCATAGTCACGAACATAGCCATGAACATGGAAGTTCAAGTCATCAAGCAGCACATGAAACATTACATCATAATCCACAATTAAATGATAGTAAAACAGTTTCAGTAATAAAAAAGATTTTAGATAAAAATGATCATGAAGCAGCTCATAATAGAGCTCATTTTGATAATCATAAGGTTTTAGGAATTAACTTAATGAGTAGTCCAGGAAGTGGTAAGACAACACTTTTAGAAAAATTAGTTGATTTTGCTGATTTTAAATTTGGTGTTGTTGAGGGTGATTTAGAAACAAATAAAGATGCAGATAGATTAAATAGCAAAAATATTAAAGCAGTACAAATTCAAACAGGAAGTGCTTGTCACTTAGATGCTTTTATGGTACATAAAGGCTTGCATGATATGCCTTTAGATGATTTAGATGTATGTTTTGTTGAAAATGTGGGAAATTTAGTTTGTCCAGCTTCATATGATGTGGGAACACATTTAAATATTGTATTAGTATCTATTCCTGAGGGTGAAGATAAAATTGCGAAATATCCTGTAATGTTTAGAGCAGCAGATTTAATACTATTTACAAAAACAGATCTACTTCCATACTTTGAGTATGATTTAGAAAAAGAGAAAGAAACAGCAAGAAAATTAAAACCAAATGTTGATATATTAGAGGTTTCTACAAAAGATGAAGAGTCATTGAAAAAAGTATTAGACTGGATTAATTTTAAAAGAAAAATGAGATAGTTTTACTTTAAAGCTAAAATAAAATTAATGCATGTAGTTTATAATTACATGCATTAAAAGGAGAAAAAATGTGTTTATCTATACCATCAAAGATAACAAAAATTGATAGAGAGAACAATATCTGTACAGTTGATACTATGGGTGTTGAAAGAAGTGCAAGTTTAGATTTAATTGACCAAGAGATAAATATTGGTGATTATGTATTAATTCATATAGGTTTTGCAATGAATAAAATTGACGAAGAAGATGCTTTAGAATCTTTAAGTCTTTATGAACAAATAATTGAGAACATTGAAGAAGAAGAGAGGCAAGCACAAATAATAAGAGAAAATAAAAGCTGTTAAAAGAGATATAATGCAAGAGATACAATTAAAAGATTTATATGATGGTTTTAGAGATGCAAAAACTATAAAAGCTTATAAAAAAATAATAGATGAAGATGCTAAAAAACTTGACAGAACAATAAATATAATGGAAGTTTGTGGAGGTCATACACATACAATTATGAAATATGGAATTCCGCAACTTCTTCCTTCAAATATAAAATTTATACATGGGCCTGGATGTCCTGTATGTATTATGCCAAAAGAGAGAATTGACCATGCATATATTTTAAGTATGCAAAAAGATGTAATACTTGTAACTTTAGGGGATATGATAAAAGTTCCTGGTAGTAAAGGAAGTTTACAAGATGCAAGAAGTAAAGGTGCTGATGTTAGATTTGTATATTCACCTATGGATTGTATAAAAATAGCAGATGAAAATCCAAATAAAAAGATAATCTTTTTTGCAATTGGTTTTGAAACAACTACACCAATGACAGCAGCACTACTTAATACTGTAATAAAACAAAATATAAAAAATATACTCTTTCATATAAATCATGTAACAGTTCCTGAAGTTATGAGTGAATTAATAGATAGTAGAGATGAACATGTAGATAGTTATAATCATAATATTGATGCTTTTTTAGGGCCTTCACATGTAAGTGTTATTAGTGGAAGCAAAATATATGAAAAATTTCCAAAAGAGTACAATACTCCTGTTGTTGTTGCAGGGTTTGAACCAGTTGATGTTATGCAATCAATCTCTATGATAGTAAAACAGTTTATTGAAAATAGATGTGAACTTGAAATAGAGTATAAAAGATTGGTTTCATATGATGGAAATATAAAAGCACAAGAATTAATTAATAACTATTTTGAAAAAATATCACTTTTTAAATGGAGAGGTTTAGGAAATATTAAAGATTCTGGACTAAAACTAAAAAAAGATTATGAAGATTATGATGCAGAAATAATATATAAAGATATTTTACCAATAGAAGAGATTGAAGATCACAAGCTTTGTATTTGTAGTGATATTCTAAGAGGAATGGCCAGTCCAACAGACTGTACTATTTTTGGTACTGCATGTAAACCAAATAAACCTGTTGGTTCATGTATGGTGTCTAGTGAGGGTGCTTGTGCAGCATATTATAAATATGGAAATTTATTATAAAAATATAAAAAGATTTTAAATATAAAGAAAAGAGAAATATATGAAAACAGTAACATTAGCTCATGGAAATGGTGGAGCAGAAAATCAAGAACTTATCTCAAAAGTTTTTTATAAAGCATTTAAAAATGATATTTTAACAAAAAGCGAAGATGCAGCTGTTATTGAAGATGGAAATTTAGCTTTTACAACGGATTCTTTTACTGTAAGTCCTTTATTTTTTAGTGGTGCTAATATAGGAAAACTTTCTATTTGTGGAACTTGTAATGATTTAGCAATGATGGGAGCAAAGCCAAAGTACTTAACTTGTTCTGTGATTATAGAAGAGGGCTTTGATATAAAAAGTTTAGAAAAAATAGTAAACTCTATGAAAAAAGAGCTTGAAATAAATGAAGCAATTGTTGTAAGTGGAGATACAAAAGTAGTTCCAAAAGGAAGTGTAGATAAGATTTTTATAAATACAACAGGAATTGGTCAAATACAACAAAAAGGTATTAGTTCAAACTCAATTACACAAGATGATGTAATTATTGTAAGTAGAGATATAGGTTGTCATGGAGCTACTATTTTTGCTGCGAGAGAAGGTATGGATATGTCTAGTGATTTAAAAAGTGATTGTGCTTCACTTTTTATTCAAGTAAAAGCTTTAATTGAAGCTGGCATAAAAATTACAGCTTTAAGAGATGCAACAAGAGGTGGAGTTAGTGCTGTATTAAATGAGTGGGCTAATCAATCAGATGTATGTATTGAAGTTGATGAACAAAAAATCCCAGTTTCAAATGAAGTAAATGGTATTTGTGAATTACTTGGGTTTGAAGCTATGAGTTTAGCAAATGAGGGTACCTTCGTAATGGCTATAAATAAAGATGAAGCATCAAAAGCTATTGAGGTTTTAAAACAGTTTGAAAACTCAAAAAATGCTTCAATAATTGCTAATGTTACACAACAATATTCTAAAAAAGTAGTTCTTAACTCAGAATGGGGAACAAAAAGATTTTTAGAACTACCAACAGGTGAGTTATTACCAAGAATTTGCTAATGAGGGTTTTACTTATTGTATCTTCTTTTAACTCACTATCTCAAAAGGTATATGTAAGATTAAAAGAGAAAAATTATATAGTTAGTGTTGATTATGCTTTAAGTGATGAGCTTATGATAAAAGAGGTTCAAAGATTTAAACCTGATATTATTCTTTGTCCTTTTTTAAACAAATTTATTCCAAAGCAGATTTTTGAAAAAACTCCTACTTTTATTGTTCATCCAGGAGTTATTGGCGATAGAGGATCAAACTCGCTTGACTTAGCTATTTTAGAAGATAAAAAAACTTGGGGTGTAGTGATACTTAAAGCCAATGAAAATTTTGATGGTGGCGATATTTACTCTTATAAAAACTTTACAATGCTAATAAATAAAAGCAAAGCCTCAATATATAGAAATGAAGCAACAAACTGTGCAATAAAGGCAATTGATGAACTTTTTATAAATTTAGAAAATAAAGAGTTTACTCCAATAAAGCAGATATTAAATCCTTTACATAAAAAAATTACACAAAATGATAGAAAAATAAATTGGCAAGAAGATAGTAGTGATACAATTATCAAAAAAATAAATGCAAGTGATTCAAGTCCTGGAGTTAAAGATAATCTTTTAGGTAAAGAGTGTTATTTGTACTGTGCTTTCAAAGAAGAGAGTTTAAAAGCAAAACCAAAAGAGATAATTGCAAAAAGAGATGGTGCGATTTGCATTGGAACAATTGACAAGGCAATTTGGATTACTCATCTAAAAGAGAAAGATTATTTTAAACTTCCAGCAACTTATGTACTAAAAGATAAACTAAAAGGTGTAAAAGAGAATAGAATACCATTAGTTTTAGATACACATATTGATACTTTTTATGAATTAAGAGTGCAAAAAGATGATGAAATAGCATATTTGTATTTTAATTTTCACAATGGCGCTATGAGTACAAGCCAATGTATTAGATTAAAATATGCAATTGATTATTTAAAACAAGAGTGCAAAGTTCTTGTACTTATGGGTGCAGAAGATTTTTTTAGTAATGGAATACATTTAAATATATTAGAAGATAGTAAAAAGCAAGGCGAAGATGGTTGGAGTAATATAAATGCAATAAATGATGTAGTTAAATCAATCATATTTTCCTCTGAGATTATAACAGTTACAAGTTTTGAAAAAAATGCAGGTGCAGGGGGAGTGTTTTTAGGTTTAGCAAGTGATTTTATTGTAATCAATGATGAGGTTGTTTTAAATCCACATTATAAAACACTAGCTCTTACAGGAAGTGAGTACCATACTTACTCTTTACCAAAAAGAGTAGGAGAAAAAAAAGCTCAAGAAATAATAGACAAATGTTTGCCAATAGGAAGTAAAGAAGCACAAAAAATAGGTTTAGTAGATATTGTTTTTGAAGATAAAAGTTATAAAAAGGATTTAAAAAACTTTACAAAAAGTTTAACAAAAGATTTAGATTGGTTTTATGACTTTTGTGAAAAAAAAGAAGAGTATTTAGATAAAAATAGTGAATATATAAATAGTTGTAAAGAAAAAGAGTTAAAACTTATGTACAATCAGTTTTGGAATAAAGATTCAAATTTCCATATTTTAAGACAAAAGTTTGTATATAAAAAGAAAGTTTTAGAAACTCCAAAAAGATTAAAGGAAATATAAATGCATGAATATAGTATTGTTCAATCATTATTAGATCAGTGTGAAGAACACGCAAAAGCAAATAATGCTACAAAAGTTAAGAAAATCGTTATTAAAATTGGTATATTAAGTGGTGTTGAAGTAGATTTACTTGAAACTGCTTTTGAAACATTTAAGGAAAAAACAATTTGTGATGAAGCTTTGTTTGTAGTAAATAGGCAAAATATAGTAGTTGAGTGCAAAGATTGCAATGAAACATCCACCTTAGAAAAACATGAGTTTTTATGTCCTTTATGTAATAGTGGTAATTTAAATGTTATTGATGGAGAAGATATGTATTTAATGAGTTTAGAATTAGAGTAAGATTAAATTAGGATATTACTTTGTAATTGAACTATAGATATTATTAAGTTTATATAATAATTTCATTAGACTGTAAAAAAAGGGAGTCTATGAAAAAAATAATTCTTAAAAAGCTATTATTTAGAAATTATCTAAAAACTTCACTGATATCTATACTTTTTATTGGTAGTTTATTAATATGTGCTTATTTTTGGACAAATAAAAATATAATTGATAGTAGTAAAGAGTTTTTATTAAAAGATGCCAATGAAAATACAACTAAATTAATTAATAAAGAGATTTCAACTTTAAGAATAAAGCTACATGAAGTTACAAGCTTATTGAAAATATTAAAAGCTGAACATGAATTCTTTTTTGAAAATATTGATAAAATAAATTATATAGAAAAAGAAAAAATAGATATTAATTATAATAAAAATGGTGCATATTACAAACAGCAAGATAATGGTGGTTCTTCTGTTGTTTTTTTATCAAAAGAAAAGCTTACAAATAAAATGAAAGAAAAAATTTTTAAAACAGAAAATTTTGATAGAAGTTTTAAAACAATTATTGAAGAAAACCCCTTAATTATGGCTGTTTATTTTAATTCATATGATAATATGAATAGATACTATCCTTTTATCAAAGATGTTTATAAAGTTTTTTCTTCAGATATAAATTTAAAAGATTATAATTTTTATAATCAAGCTACATTAAAAGAAAATCCTATAAAAAGTATAGTGTGGACAAAACCATATTTTGACCCGGTTAAAAAAGAGTGGATTATAAGCTGTATTGTTCCAATTTATAATAATAATTTTTTAGAAGGTGTTACTGGAATTGATGTTTCTTTAGATAGTTTTACTAAAAACTTTTTTGATTTTAATTTACCTTATGAAACTCTGTCTATGATAATAGATAAATCAGGAACAATTTTAGCAATGAGTAAAGGTTTTGATAATATTTTAAATATTAAAGAATCAAAAATTAAAGATAAAAATAGACAAATAAATACAACTATTTTAAGACCTACTGAATTTAATATAACAAATCATAAAGTATTTAAAAAGTTATTTACAAAAGAATTTTATTTAAAAAATAGTGATAAAAAAATAGTGATAAAAAATAAAGAGTATATAGGCTTTGTAAATGAAATAAGAATTAATGATTGGAAAGTCATATCTTTACTTCCTGTGCAAAATCTATTAAGTTCTGTTGAAAACTTAGAAAAAAAACATCTAAAGATTGGCTATTTTCTAATCTCTTTTATTATAGTTTTTTATCTTTTATTTTTAATTTTTTTATATTATAAATCAAAACAGTTTGTAGAATCAATTAATATATCTTTGCGTGATATGGTTAGGTTTACACAAAAACTTGTAACAAATAAGCCTGTTGATAAAGTGCCTTTTAGTGGAATTTATGAAATTGACAAACTTGCGAAAAATTTCAATAACTTAAGTTTAGAACTAACGCAAAGAACCCAAAAATTAATTCAAACAGAAGCTTTAAAAATAGCAAATGAAAAACTAGCAAATACTGATGCTTTAACTGGGATTTATAATAGAAGATTTTTAGATGACTTTGCAAGAGAGTTTAATTGTAAACCAACTACGCTAAGTGTAGTTCTTTTTGATATTGATGATTTTAAACAAATAAATGATAACTTTGGACATGATATTGGTGATAAAGTTATTAAAAAATTAATAAATATTATTGATACTAGTGTAAGACAAAGTGACTGTATTATAAGACTTGGAGGAGATGAATTTTTACTTTTATTAAAAGATACAAAACAAAAAGATGCTTATATTGTTGTAGAAAAAATATTAAATAAAATAGAAGAAAATAATAAAAAAGAGAATAATAATATAGTTTTTAATGTAAGTTTTGGAGTATGTGAGTATTCAAGTCATCATAAAAGTGTAAATGAACTTATAGTTGAAGCAGATAAAATAATGTATAAAAATAAGAAATCAACGAAATAGATTATTTACATTTACTAACTATTAACATTAAAATTATATAATTTCAGTATTGAATAAATTATAGGAATGCAATAAATGTTATTAATGAAATTACAAACAAAAGAGAAATTTTGCTTTTTGCAACTTGCTCATTATCTTGCTAGAATTGATAGTGATTATGGAGAGATTGAACAAGAAATCATAGAAGAGTATTGTGCAGAAATGGGAATTGAAAACGAAGATTTGTTTGATGTTGCGGAGTTTTCATTAAAAGACACTTTAAGACATTTTAAAAGCAAAAAAAGCAAAAAAATAGTTATGCTTGAATTAATGATATTAATTCATGCGGATGATTCTTTTGATTTAAAAGAGAAAGAGCTAATTGAAACAATAAATGAGAGTTTTGGTTTCTCAACAAAAGATATAAGTTATTTTTCTCAATGGGGTAAAGCAGTTGCTTCATTGTACGAACAAGGTAAGCTTATATTGCAAGAGGATTAAACCTCTTGTTGGATTTAATATTTTAAAGCATTAATTGTTTTACCTACAAATGTAATTACAGGAGTTAACTCTCTTAATTGCAAGAAAAACTCTTCATTTTTATTATAAACATCTTCTAATGTTAAAATAATACATTGTTGTTCTAATGTTGTACCTTTACTTAAGTATGCAATAGGAGTAGTTTTAGGAAAACCTTTTTTTAGTAAACTTTGAACAATCTCTTTTGCTTTGTAAGCACCCATCATTATTATTAGGTTTTCTCTTTCATGATATGAGGTAATAATTTCATTGAAAATAGTCAAATCATGACCTGTTATGGTTCTATATGAATCAGAAAAACTTCTATCAATTGAGGGAATCATAAAACTTTCAGGAACACTAGTAGTTGAAGAAACACCTGATATAACAATTGGTGTTATACCAATTTTTTTTAAAGCTTTTACTTCTTCATATCCTCTACCAAAAACAAAAGGAGTTCCTCCTTTTAATCTTACTACAATCTCTTTTTCTTTTGCATATTTTACAAGTAAATTATTTATCTCTTCTTGGTTTTTGAGATGTTTACCTTTTCTTTTCCCAACATTTATTTTAATAGAATCTTTTTTACAAAAAATTGTAAATTCAGGATTTACTAAAGCATCATATAAAATCACATCAGCTTTTTTTAAAATATTAATAGCTTTTAATGTAAAAAGTTCAATATCTCCAGGACCTGCGCCAACTAAATAAACCAAAAAAAATCCTTATTAAATTAAATTATGATAAAAATTAGGTAAAATTATATTGTTAAATAACTTAATATTATATTTTGGAATAAAATGCGTAAATATAGTTATTTAATAATATATTCTTCATCAATTTAAGTGTAAAATATTAAAACTGAATAATATTTGATTAAAAATTTGAATAAAGTAAATAGATATAGAATAATTTAATTACTAGGAAGTTTGTGATAAAATGCAAAGCATGGAAATTATCAAAGCACTCGATTCAAAAATCGAAAAACTAATTCATGATTATGAAAGAATAAGAATAGAAAATGATGCATTAAGACAAGAACTTAATCAATTAAAAAATACAAATGATGAATTAGTAAGAAACAATCAAGATATGCTTTTACGAATCGATAGTGCAATAACATTGACAAAAGGTAAGAATAGTGACGCAGAAATTGACTTTTCATATTAATAATATGGCTTATACAATAAATGTAGATGAATCTTTAAAATCAGAACTAACAAGGTATTTGCAAACAGATAAGAATCTTGAAACAAGAGAACTTTTAGCTGCTTATATCAGAGTTTCTCAAGAACATTCTAAATTTAAACAAGAAATAGATCAAATATCAAATAAAATTCCTTCTTTTTAAGATGAAAAGAGCTTTTTCTTTACTTGAATTAATCTTTGTAATAACAACACTTGCATTGCTAATCTCTTTTTTTACATATAAATATGAATATGTTTTATCATTTGTTAATTCAAAAGATCAAAAGTTTCAAATAGCTCAAATTAGAAGTGCTATAAAAGAAAAAACTGCTATTAAAAGTTTAAATAATTTTGAAAAACTAGATAGTTTAGATGACTGTGCTATAAATAAAGAAAATAGTAAGTTGTTTACAAAAGTATTAGATGAGGGAATACTCTCTTCAAAAGATTCTTGGATGAAAATAGATGAAAACATCTATGCTTTAAAGTTAAAAGGTGAAAAAATAAAATTTCAATATATAAACACAGAGTTTAAATGTTTAAATAACAGTAAAATATGTAAAGAATTAGAATGAATTATTATGAATTAGCAATATTAAAATCACCCCTTACACCTTTAACTTACCAAAGTGAAAATGAGATAAAAATTGGTAAAAAAGTATTAGTTAAATTAGCAAGAATGAAAAAGCTTTGTGAAGCGGTAGTTTTAAAAAAAGTTGAAAAACCAACATTTAAGTGTGTAGATATTCAAGAATTGACAAATGAGTATTATGATTTAAAAATGCTTGAAACTGCAAAATTTATTTCAACTTATTATGTGTGTAGTATAGGTGAGGCTTTGAGTTCATATAGTGCTTTTGATGAAGATTTAGAAAAAGATTTTGAAGAAAAAAGCTTTGATAGTGATATAAAATTATCAAAAAAACAAGAAGAAGCATTTACATTTTTAAAAGAGAAAAAACAAGCTTTACTTTTTGCAAATACAGGAAGTGGTAAAACAGAAGTTTATATAAAAACTATTGAAAAACACTTAAATGAGCAAAAACAAGCAGTTTTATTAATGCCTGAAATATCTTTAACTCCACAAATGCAAAAAAGACTTGAAAAGGTTTTTCATACAAGTGTTGCAATATGGCATTCAAAGGTTACAAAAAAAAAGAAAAAAGAGATAATTCAAGCTTTATTAAGTGGAGAAATTAGGCTAATAGCAGGAGCTAGATCATCTCTTTTTTTACCCTTTAAAAACTTAGGTGTGATTGTAGTTGATGAAGAGCATGATGAGTCTTATAAAAGTGATTCTAAACCAAGATTTCAAACAAAAGATTTAGCAATATATTTATCAAAAAAGTATGATATTCAACTTATTTTAGGAAGTGCAACGCCCTCAGCTTCTTCTTTTAATAAAATTCCTTATTATAGATTAAAAGAGACTTTTTTTGAAACAAAAAGAGCAATAGAGTTTGATGATAGTGATGCAAATTTATCCCCTAAAACCATACAAAAAATAAATAAAACTCTACAAGAGAATAAACAAGTTATAGTTTTCTTACCAACAAGAGCAAATTTTAAATATCAAATTTGTACAAGTTGTGGTAAATCTGTTGAGTGTCCATACTGTTCTGTTTCTATGAGTTTACACAAAAATGATTTAGCATTAAAATGTCACTATTGTGGATATGCTCAACAAATTCCACAAACTTGTCCCTCATGCAATATAGGAATAATCCATAATCTAAGAGTTGGAACTGCACAGATTGAAGAAGAATTAAATAATCTTTTCCCAAATAAAGTTATAAAAAGATTTGATAGAGATGAAATAAAGACAGATACAAAATTAAAAGCTGTTTTAAATGATTTTAATAACAATAAAATTGATATTCTAGTTGGAACACAAATGCTTTCAAAAGGACATGATTATCATAATGTAAAACTAGCTGTGGTTTTAGGAATTGATTCTGTTTTAAATATGAATTCATATAAAGCAAGAGAAAAAGCACTATCTTTACTTATTCAAATAGCAGGAAGAAGTGGGAGAAAAGGTGAGGGTGAAGTTATTATTCAAACAAAAAATCAAGAGTTTTTTGAATATTTTTTTACTCAAGCAGATTATAAAGAGTTTTTAGAAGAAGAGTTAGAGTTTAGAGAAGATTTGTATCCTCCATATGTAAAAATGGCAAGGATTTTATTTGCTCATATAAATGGCTTAAAAGTGAAAGATGAACTTGATAAGTATGTTAATATTTTAAAACAAAACAACTCTATTGAAGTTGTTGGTTTTGGTCAGTGTGCAATTTTTAAATTAGCTAACAAATATAGATATGAAGTGATAATTCGTTCTAAAAGTATAAAAGCAATTTTAACAGCGCTACATAGTATAAATTCAGCTATGGCAACAATAGATATGGATACAAACTACTAATACTTTTAAAGTTATCTTAGTAAACTTTATAGTATAATCCACAAAATTTAAGGAGAATAAATGGCTTACACTAAAGATGATTTTAAACAACTAGTAACGGATATTCAATCTCAAAGTTGGTACAAAAACCCTATTGGTTTTGGTATTGCAAGAGTTGATAGAGGTCAATTAAATAAAGAAAAAATACTACAAGCGACTTTTCCTATTGTAAATTGGGAAGAAAACTTTGGAAGTGCAGCAATTTTATTAAATGCTTTAAAAGAAAGTGGAGTAGAAATTGACACTTCAAAATCAGAGTTAGTTTGTGAAATAAATGATAAATTTTTAGAAAAATGTATAGAGTCTTTTAGACCATACATTCCAGAAGCAAAAGGTGATGAACATAAAAATGTACAAGTTATATCTACACTTGCTTCTTTACCAATTGATAGTGGATTAACATCAGAAAATTTTAAAGTTGTATTTTTATTTGAAGATGAAGCACCACAAAGTGCAGAAACTGTTTATTTAAAACTATATGCTTTATCTTTAGGAAAAGCAAAATTAAGAAGTTTAAATCTTGATGGTGCTTTTGGAAAACTTGAAAACTGCGCATGGATTGGAAATCAACCAGTTGAATTAGATTGGTTAAGACAAAATGAAATAACACTTAAATTATCAGGTAAATATCCTACAATTGATATGATAGATAAATTCCCAAGATTTTTAGGGCATGTAATTCCTGCTGATAATACTAGAATACTAGAGACTTCAAAGGTGAGATTTGGTGCACAATTAGCAGCAGGAACAACAGTTATGCCAGGTGCTTCTTATATTAATTTTAATGCTGGAACTGAGGGTGCTGTTATGGTTGAGGGTAGAATATCTTCAAGTGCAAAAGTAGGTGCTGGTTCAGATGTTGGAGGAGGAGCTTCAATTCTTGGTGTTCTTTCTGGAACAGATGGAGTTCCTGTGACAATAGGAGAAAATACTTTACTTGGAGCAAACTCTTGTACAGGTACAGCAATTGGTGATGGTTGTATTTTAGATGCAGGTGTTACAATTTTACCTGGAACAAAAATTACACTTTCAGAAAAAGCTGTTGAACAATTAAAAGAGATAAATCCAAATAAAGAGATTAAGACAGTTATGAAAGGAATGGATTTCCAAGGTGTAAATGGAGTACATTTTAGAGTTAACTCTACTACTGGACAAACAGTTGCTATGAGAAGTACAAGAGAAGTAAAACTAAATAAAGACTTACACTAAATTGAAGAAGAGCTTTAGCTCTTCTTCAAATTATCTAAAAACAAACAATAAACTTCATTTTAATCATCGATTTCAAGATTTAATAGCATAAATAGCCTTTTTTTATTGGCTTGTTATTTTTTTTTGATATAGTTTTAGCTTTAAATAATACAAAAGGAGAAGTCAATATGGCTATAGAAAACAATCAAGTAGTGTCAATCACTTATGAATTAAAAATTAATGGGGAAGTAGTTGATAGTAACATTGACAAAGATCCTTTAGAGTTTACTTTTGGTACTGGACAATTAATTCCAGGTTTAGAGTCAAGAATGGCACAAATGAATGAGGGTGACAAAGAAGAGATTGCTGTTCCAGCAGCTGAAGCTTATGGTGAGTATAATGAAGAAGCAAAACAGACTTTACCAAAAGAGCAGTTTGAAGGAATTGAATTAAGCGTTGGAATGCCTTTACAAGGTCAAGGACAAGATGGACAACCAATTCAAGTTGTAGTTGAAGAAATCAAAGAAAATGAAGTAGTAGTTGATTTTAATCACCCATTAGCTGGAAAAGATTTAAACTTTTCAATTACAGTTAACTCAATTGTATAATTTAATGAAGTAAGTTTACTTACTTCATTTGATTTTTATAAAAACTTTAACAATTTTAGGCTACATTATACACATGGAAAACAAATATAATATTGGTGGACAAATCTGGGTTCAAAAAGATGGTGGAAATTTTATGGGACCTGGTAGAATAAATCTATTAGAAAAGCTTATTGATAATAGCAATCTAAAAGTTGCTGCAAAAGAAGCAAATATTGATTATGATATTGCCTTAAAAAATATTATCTCAATTAATAAAATTGCAAATAAACCTTTGGCTATTGAAGATAAAGAAGATAAAAATATCTATACAATAACAAACTATGGTAAAAAAATCATACAAACTTATAAAACTTTGAAAAAAGAGCATGATGAGTTTTTAAAAGTAATAAATGAAAAATTCACAAAAGAGTTATTAGATTCTAAATAAATCTTTTGGATTTACATGAAATGAATTTTTTGTTGCTTGAAAATTCAATGTATCACTTACTCTTCCAATTACATAACCTTTTTTAATCCATTTACCAACCTTTAGTGTTGGAGCTATTTCATCAAGGTGTGAGTATATTGTATGTAGTCCATTGCTATGTTGTACTATTACAACATTTTCAAGCATACCTGCATTTTTCTTTGCATAAACAATTTTTCCATTAAATATTGCGAAAACTTTTGCTTTTGGTCTATTTGTTTTTAATATAACTGATTCATTAAATAGTTTTATTTTATATACAGGGTCATAATATTTTCCAAACTTTTTTATAACTTTAAAGCTTTTTAATGGTGAAATAGTTTTTTTACCTCTATATCTTGATATTTTAACACCTCTTGTTGAAGAACCAAGTATTCTAACATCCAAATCAATATCTTGTGCATATCTTTTTTGAACTTCATTTTTAGTATTACTTTGACTTTTTCTTTGTTGCTCTCTTTTCTTTTTTAATGCAAGTAGTCTTGCTCTTTCTCTTCTTGCTTTCTCTTTTTCAAGCTCTTTTGATTTTAAAATATTTAGTTGACTTAATAAAGATGATAACTCTTGCTGTTTTTTTATTACGCTTTTTAACTCTTTTTGATATATCTCATGCTTATTCTCAAGTGATTTTATAGAGTTGGAGTGTTCATTTATAAGTTTATTTAATTCTACTTTTTTCTTAGTTCTTTCTTCTATATACTCTTTAATAGTATTGATTTTTTTTTCGTTCTCTTTTTTATTTAATGTTATTGTTTCATAGTTATTATTTAGTTTTAAAATCTGATCTTTTGAGTGCTGTGAAAGCAAAGTATAAATCTCTTTGTCTATTAACTCTTTTTCTGAACTCTCTTTTGCTAATTTTATTGCAATAGATGAAGTAAAGTTTTCAATAATTGTATCAACAATTTGTTCTTCATTTGTTTTTTTCTTTTCTATTAGATTTTTTGATTTTTCTTGAAGTTTATTTAAGTTTTCTCTTGAAGTATCAAGTAGGTTTTGATGTTTTTTTATATCATTATTAACATTAATTATTTGTTTTTCAAGATTTGTAAGTTCTTGATTTTGTGATTCAATTTGTTTTGCTAAAAGCTTTATTTTTAGAGTTGTTCTCATCTTTCTTGATTTACTTTTATCAAGTATTGATTTATTTGTTTCGATCTTTTTTTCAATACTTTTACTTGAAGCATTTAAGAAATTAAAAATTAAAGCAATAGCTAATATTAATTTAATCATTTTTAATCTTATATTTTATTAATACACCAAATATTGTTAAAATAGAAATACCAAGAGATAGAAAGAATAATTTAATTAATTCACTACTTAAAGATATTTCAACATCAACTATTTCACTTAACTCTTGAGGAAAAATTAAAATTAAATTATTTACTAAAAATGTAAATAGTCCTGCAACTAAGAAAAAAGCAATAAATGCACTTAAAATAGCATATTTTATTATTGTAGAAGAGCTATATAAAATAGAAGCTCCATGTAGCTGTAATATGGCAATTTTTTCTTGATGTTCATAAAACCAAATTTGTATCTGTTTTGCTAGTATTAAAATTGAAAAGATTAAAATAACAACAAAAAGAACTAAACTTATTTCATTTATAAGCAGTAGTAGTAAAAAGACTTGATTATGGTTTTTTGAAAAGATTTCAACCTTTCTTATATTTTTATTCTTATAAAGTTCATCTTTTATATTATTTAATTCAGTTGTTGTGGGAAACTCTTCTAAATGAATTTTATAAAAATTTGGCAATTTTTGTCTTAATAGTTTTATTGATGTATCAGATAAATTTGATTTTATATCATTTATAATCTCTTCTTTTTTTAATGTAACAATTCTATTTACATTTATATTTGAAAGCTTATTTATATTCTCTTTTATTAAAGGTGTATTTGTTATTACAACTATTGAGTAATCATTTGATATTTTTTTCTTATATTGATTTACTGTATTTTGTGCAAATAAATATAAGGTAAATGTTATTAGCATCGCACTAAGTGGTATAACAAATGCAAGAATATTTTTAAGAAACTTCATATATTATCCCATCTTCAATTGATAATTGTCTAAATCTAATTCCAAAATTTTTAGGAACTCTATGGGTTACAACTACAACTGTTATTCCTAATTGCTCATTTGCACCTTTTAATAAGTTCCATACAACTTCAGCAGAATAGTCATCTAAGTTTCCTGTTGGCTCATCTGCAATAATTAACTTTGGATTATGTGCTAATGCTCTTGCTACTGCTACTCTTTGTTGTTCTCCCCCACTTAATTCATTTGGATAATATCCTGCTCTATGACCAAGCTTAACGTGATGTAAAAGTTTTGTTGCTTGATCTCTTGATATTTCATTTGAATATCCATTTATTTTAAGGGGAATCATTATGTTTTCTTCAATTGTCCACTCATGTATAAGTTTATAATCTTGAAAAATTATTCCAATATCTCTTCTTACTTTTCTTAGCATTTTTGCAGAAATATTGTACATCTCTTGTCCATCAATATTTAAACTACCATGTTTTAAGCCAATATCTCCATAAAATGATTTCAAAAGTGTAGATTTTCCACTACCACTTGTTCCACCAATAAAAATAAACTCTTTACTATTAATTGCAAAGTTTCCTTTTTTTATAATAAATTTATTTTCATCATATGCTAAGTAGATATTTTTTGCTTTTATCATTATTTTAAAATCTCTTTTAATCTTTCATGGGCTTTAATATTTGAACTTGTAGGAAGAGGAGTTCCTTGATAATATGAAGCCTTATTATTTTCTACATATATATATTTACTAAGTGGTCTATTAAAACTTCCAAAGGTAACTTCAATTAATCCTGAGTTTACTTCATCTAATAAAAACAAATCTTCTATATGAATAAAAAAGTTTTCATCAAGCATAGGTTTATTTGAAATAATATCTTTAAACTTTTCAAGATTTATTTTTCCAAAAGAGAAGTCATATTTTAAATCAATATCTTCATCTTCTCTTTGGCATTGTAAAACAACATCATAGATATTTTTACCTTGCTTTTTCCATCTATCTTCATATTTACTCGAAACTTCTAAATCTTTATTTATATCAATTGTGATTTTTCCGCTATTTAAATTAGTTAAAAGCTCAACACAATAATCAAAATATTTTCTACTATCTGTTCTTAGTTCAAGTGTTCCTTTTGGCATCAATACTCTTAATGCTTCATCTATAAACTCATTTGAATAGATTCTTCTATGGGGTTTTTTATCCCATGGCACTGGAAAATGTACAAATATTTTGCCAACTTTATTTGAATCTATAAACTCCATAAAAAGTCTTGCGTCATAATTTACTACTAAAACATTATCTATTTCTTGAATTTTTAACTGTTTTAAAAGTTGTTCAATTGATGGTGTGTGAATTTCTAATCCAATAAATTGAATATTTGGATTTTTCTTTGCTTGATAAAGTAAGTGTCTTCCACTTCCAAAACCAATTTCTATTTGAATTTCTTTATTAGTTTTAAAATCATCAACAAAATATTGAATATCTTTTAAATACTCTTTTTTAGGCTCTACTTTTTGATTAAAACTATTTGTATTTGAAAAAATAATATTTGCACCAATCTCTTCTACATATGCATTTAATGCATCTTTTACTAAAGTAACAGGAGTAACTCTTGTTACTTTATCTGCTTTTAGCATTTTATTGTCATTTTTGTCTTTTAAAGTTAGTAGAAACTCTTTATTTTCATAACTTACACCAATTTTATACTCTACTCTTCTATCTTCTTTAGTAAAGTTATATGATTTTGCACAAAACTTAAAATCAACACCATTTTTTTCAAATGGTGTTTTTATATTTTTTTCATTATTAAAAACTATATGGGGCATTGATTATTTTAACTCTCTTAATTTAGGTAATATTAGTTGTGTTGTATCTGTTTTTTCAGATGCAATTCCAAACTCATCAACAGACTGAATTGAATAACTATACTCAACACCTCTTACTATATCTTTATCTTCATATCTTAATGCTTTTATTCCAGATATTTTAATAGTCTTTTTATTGAACATACCATCTTTTACTGTTTTATATACATTAAAGCTAACTGTTCTTTTATCAGCACTTTGCCAATTTAAAATCGCTTTTTCACCTTGAATTTGTGCTAATGTCATAATTGGTTTATTTACTTTATTTAAAGTAGAACCCATAACTGCATTGACATTTAAACTACTTTCTAAACCATCTTTGTCAGTTGCAGTGATTTTGTAAAAAAAGATTTTTCCATCTTCATTGATAAAATCTTCATAATCTAATGTTTTACTATTAACACTTTTTAAGTAAGAAAATCCACTTGTTGCACTTGAACTTCTATAAATATTGTATCTTACCACATCAGAAGACTCAGATGCGTTCCAATTTAATACTATTTTTCTTGGTCTATTTGTTGAAGCTTTTAATGTATAAACTCCAGCTGGTAAAGCTTTTGTTTGTGCTTTTACTATTTGACTTGGTTTTGTTGGAATATCATCAAAAGTATATGCAGTTACTCTATAATTGTAAACTACACTATCTTTTAAATCTTCATCAATATATTCAGCTTGAAGTCTTCCTTTTACATCATCTAGCTCTTTCCATTTTGGAGTTTGAGGAGAGCTTCTTTCAACTTTATAGTATGCAATTCTTTCATTTCCATGAGGTCTCCAAACAATTTTAATTTGTCTTGGAAGATTTGAAATAGCTTGAATAAAGCTAATTCCCTCTGGTAAGTCTAATGTTGAAACTATATAATCTTTTGTTGTTTTTGATTCAACATCATTTTTTGTTGCACTAGAGATTTTATAAACATATTTTGTATTTGGTTCAACATTTGTATCTAAATAGTGAGTTACATATTTATTTTCAATAGTATCAATAAGTTTTAGTTTAGTTCCATCTTTTTGTAAATTTGCTCTATAAAAATTATAACCTGTAACTCTTGTATCATCAACTTTTTTCCACTCAAATGCAATCGCATTAATATCACTTATTGATCTAATTGAATTAGAATCAACTACTTCAAGTGTTTCATCGATTTTTGGTTTTTTAGCTGACATTAAGTCACCTTTGTAACTACAACCACTAACTAAAAGAATCAAAGCAAGTGATGATGTGATTTTCATCAAGTTTTTCATCAATATTCTCCATTTTAAAATTATTCTGTAAAAATTGTTCTATATCATCGGGTAAATCTGCCTTAAAGCTCATTTTTTCGTTTGTTATTGGATGATAAAGATATAAACTATAAGCATGCAGATAAAATCTATTTATTTTATTTAATTCGCCCTTAAATCCATATAAATTATCCCCTAGAATATGCCTACTTATCGAACTTATATGAACTCTTATTTGATGAGTTCTTCCTGTGAAAAGTTTAGCAGCAATTAATTCATATTTTTCATTTTTACTTAAAGCAATTTTTGCAAATGCAGATTTAGCAAATTTTCCATCTTCAACAATTGCCATTTTTAATCTATTGTTGGGGTTTCTTGCAATTGGTTTTTCAATAATCACATTCTCTTTTAATGGTAAATCTATAATTGCTAAATAATATCTACCCATTGATTTATCTTCTAATTGTTTTGCTAATTTAGCATGTGCTTCATTTGATTTTGCAACAACCATAACACCGCTTGTACCTTTATCTAGTCTATGTACAATTCCATGTCTTTGCTCTCCACTTATTGTTGAAAGAGATATCTCTTTTAATTTTAACCAATCAACTAAAGTGGCATCTTTTACACTTGGTGCATCATGCACTGTTAAGTTATAAGGCTTATTTAAAACTAGTATATGCTCATCTTCATATATAACTTTTATCTCTTTACCTTTTAAAGACTCAATTATAAAATCTTTATCTTTGATTTTAGAAATTTCTGCTTTTGGAAAATTTACACTAACTTTTTGATTCTCTTTTAACTTCAATCCTGTTTTTTTTGATTCTTTTTCATCAACTTTAACAAAGCCCTTTTTTATAAGCTGTTCTATTTGATTTCTTGATGCATCTATATGCATTGAAAGAAACTTATCGAGTCTATTTGGGCTGTAAACAATAAAATTTTTATCCATATTTTGCTACTCTTTCATTATGCGTTTATTTGATAAGAGAATTGTATCTCATTTTGATTATTTATTAATAATTTTTATTTTACCATTAATACTATTATCATACCATTTGATAAATGAAACCAATGAAGCATTGGCCAATAAACAATTGGTCTATTTTTCTTTATCTTTACTTTTTTTTATTGGTGTATTTTTACTTCCAATTAGAAAACATATAAGATTAATGCCATTATTTTATTGGATAGGTATTGCACTTTTGCTTTCAGTTGAGTTTTGGGGTGAAAGTAGGCTTGGAGCTAAAAGATGGCTTAGTCTTCCATTTTTAGAATATACAATTCAACCCTCAGAAGTTATAAAACCTGTATTTATTCTAATGATTGGTTATTTGGTTCACAATAGACCTCCACCAAATGATGGTTATGGAATTAAAGATTTTATTTATTTTTCTTTTTATATTTTATTACCTTTTGTTTTAATTGCAAAAGAGCCAGATTTAGGAACAGCTCTTATTTTACTTTTAGTTGGATATGGTATTTTATTTGTAATAGGAGTAAATTGGAGAATTTGGGCAACTATATTAATTCTTGTTGCAATTAGTGCACCTTTTGCGTACACATATTTAATCAAAGATTATCAAAAGAAAAGAATAATAGATTTTATCTCTGAAAAACCAAGTTACCATGTACAACAATCCATAATAGCAATAGGCTCAGGAGGTTTAAACGGTAAAGATAGTGATGAAGCAACACAAACACAATTGAAGTTTTTACCCATAGCCACAAGTGATTTTATTTTTGCTTTTTTTGTTGAAAGATATGGTTTTTTAGGTTCAGTTTTATTAATAGTTATTTATACTTTATTGATATATCATTTACTTTTAATGAACTCCTACTTTAAAGATGATTTTATAATTAGAGCCTTTTCATCAGGAGTTGGTTTATTGATATTTTTTAATATGAGTGTTAATATACTGATGGTTATAGGTTTTGCACCTGTTGTTGGTCTTCCCTTACCACTTTTTTCATATGGGGGAAGTTCTTTTATAAATTTTATAGTACTAATTGCAATATTAGAAAATTTACTTGCATTTAGATTTATGGATATGTATGATTTTGAAAGAAAATTATAATAAAAGGTATATTATTTTTCATAGTAAAGTAACTATTTAATTCTAGTTACTTTTAATATAATCTATAATGAACATATATTCTTATTTTTGTAACCTCTTTAGGTCTTGGATAATCTTTATATGCAATTTTTATTGTATCTATACTATTTTCATCTAAGACTGTGTAACTAGAAGAGTTTATAACTTTCAAGCCTTTTATATCGCCATTTGGATACAAAAAGAATTCAACTACATTCACCCCTTGTTGTTTTGTCCTTATTGCAATTCTTGGATAACCTTTAGAACTTAAATATTTTTGTGTAATTCTTCCAATATCTTTTAAGTTATTTTGTAAAAATGCTTTTTGAACTTTTGTAAACTTATCATACTCATCACCATAAAGTTTAATATAACTTTTTGTTACATCATCAAGTAACTCTTTGTCTAATACAGGATTTTCAAGTAAAAAGTTTTCAAGTGAGCTTTTATCTACAGTTTTTCTTCTTTCTTGAGGTTTAATCTCTTTTTGTACTTTTTTAAACTCTTTTTGTTTTTTAACAATTTTTTTGGACTCTTTTACAACTTCTTTTTTTGTTTTTACAACTTTTTCTCTTCTTTTTTGAGGCTTTATCTCTTTTTTTACTTCTTTGAATTTCTTTGGAATTTCTTTTTTGAAACTCTTTTTTTCTTCTGTGATTTTTGGTTCACTTTTTTTTATTGGTTTTGGTTTTTTAAGCTGAACATATGTAATAGAGCTTTTTTTCTTTTTACTCTCTATTTTTTTCTCATGGAAATCTTCTTGCTTTTTTTCAACCTTGTAATTGAATAAAAAAAGTATATGTATAATAATTGAAAAAATAAGTGCTAGTATAAACGTTTTCATAACGGGATTATAGTATAATGAAGCTTTTAAATTTAACAAAGATAGGATATTTAATGTTTGATAAATCAATAACAGCATATGAAGAAGCGAAAAAAGTAATTCCTGGTGGAGTTGATTCACCAGTTAGAGCATTTAAAAGTGTAGGTGGAACGCCTCCATTTATTGATAGAGGTGAGGGTGCTTATCTTATTGATGTAGATGGTAATAAATATTTAGATTTTGTTCAAAGCTGGGGTCCTTTGATTTTTGGACATTGTGATAAAGATATTGAAGAAGCGGTAATAAAAACTGTTAAAAAAGGTTTAAGTTTTGGTGCTCCAACTGTATTGGAAACTGAACTTGCAAGTGAAATCGTTGAAATGTATGACAATATAGATAAAGTTAGATTTGTAAACTCTGGAACAGAAGCTGTGATGAGTGCTATTAGATTAGCAAGAGGTGTTACAGGAAAAAATGGAATTTTAAAATTTGAGGGATGTTATCATGGACACTCTGATTCATTATTAGTTCAAGCAGGTTCTGGTATGGCTACTTTTGGTACTCCAAGCTCACCTGGTGTTCCAGCAGATTTAACAAAACATACATTACTTTGTGAATATAACAATATTGATGAGTTGAAAAAATGTTTTGAAACAAGTGATGATATTGCTTGTATTATTATTGAACCAATTGCAGGAAATATGGGTTTTATTCCAGCTGATGAAGAGTTTTTAGCACAATGTAGAAAACTTTGTGATGATAATGGTGCACTTTTAATCTTTGATGAAGTTATGAGTGGTTTTAGAGCTAGTTTAACAGGAGCTCATGGTGTAGTTAATACAAAATCAGATATTATAACTTTTGGTAAAGTAATTGGTGCTGGTATGCCAGTTGGTGCTTTTGCTGCAAGTAGTGAAATTATGGCTCATTTAAGTCCTGATGGAGCAGTTTATCAAGCTGGTACTTTAAGTGGAAATCCAGTTGCTATGGCAGCAGGATTAGTAAGTCTTAGAAAAATTAAAGCTAAAAAAGATTTATATGAAAATTTAAACCAAAAAGTAACAAAACTATTAGCAGGATTTAAAAAAGCAGCAGAAGATAATAATATTGCATTTCAAGTTGATTCAAGAGGTTCTATGTTTGGATTCTTTTTTTGTGAAAAACCACCAAGAAACTTTAAAGAAGTTGGTACTTGTAACTTTGATAGATTTGCTAAATTTCATCAAGAGATGCTAAAAAGAGGCTTCTATTTTGCTTGTTCTCAATATGAAGCAGCATTTATGTGTGAAGCAATTAGTGATGAGGATATTGACAATTGTATTAAAGCTGCACAAGAAGTGATGGCTAAATTATAAGATAGGAAATATATGGAAAATAATAATCAACAACCAAAACACCAATCTAAGTTAAGAGCTTTAGATAATTTATCTTTAGGACTCTCTTTAGTTGCAGCAGTTGCAATTGGATTTGGTGTAGGGTATGGCTTGAAACATCTATTTGGATATGACTGGCTATTGTGGCTAGGACTTTTTTGGGGTGTTGCAGCAGCTGTATTAAATATAGTAAAAGCATATAAAAGAGCTCAAAAAGAGTATGAGGGATTAGAAAACGATCCAAGATATGCCCATAGAGCAAAATATGGGGATAAAAAATTTGATGATGAAGATGATTAAAAATTTTGCAAAGGTCTTTTTACTTGTAGACCTTTGCATTATAATTTACTCTTTATCTTTTGAAAATTTTTATTGGCTACTTAACTCACAAGTTGCTTTTTTTGCTTCTATAATTATTACTGTTTCTTCTTTTTTATCATATAAAAGAAATATACAAAATAGATTGAAAAATTTTGATAGTAAAATGGAAACTAAGATAGAAGATAGGGATAAAGTAGATGAAATTGATGATCCTTTTGATTTATATTCACAGGATATAGAACCTATAAAAGAAGAAGAATTAACACCAGAAAAAATCAAAGAGATTATAAAAGAAGAAAAGACTAAAGTAAAAAGAAACTCTTTTAAAAATACACTATTTTCAGCAGGTGGCTTTGTCTCTATTTATAGATTATTAGGATATGGTATATTGATATTTGGATTTTTTGCACTAAATAACAATAATCTTTTTTTACCAATACCTTTTTTAATTGGTCTAGGAATAGTTCCTATTGCTGTATTATTAACAAAACTAGTTATAAAATCAGAGGTAAGTCAATAGCAATTTTTGACTTATCTTTTGTAAGAATAAAGTAAGATGAACTATCTTCATACTTAAAATTACTATAATCTGCTAAATTTTTACTAGATACTTCTATTGATATAAGTGAGTATTTTTTCTTTTCAATTTTAATATACTCTCCAATTTTTAGCATTATTGTTGTTGTAATTGTAGATGAAGAGTTAAAGCACTCTAAAGATGAGTTTAATATCTTTATAAACTCTTTTGCATTTAATTTAAAATCAGGAATAGAAGGGTCGTAATTTTTGATAAATTTTATATCTGATTTAGATTTCATTGCTGAAATAGATAAATCAACTAAAGTAAATACATTTACCATATCACTATTTTTAGTATTAAGTTTTGACTCTTTTTTTACCATAGTACTTTTGTATAGTTTTATATTGATAGCTTCTTCGTTTTCATATGAAACAGTAACTGCATAAAAAATATAGTTTTTCATATGTAAATCAATATAAGTAGTTTCTGCACCGAAGCTTTTAGGTGCATACTCAACAGCTAAATCAAATATCTCTTTTTGAGATATTCGACTAAGTAAAAACTGTGCTTCTTGATTTGAGTAAAGTATCTTTCCCGTAGAAGAAAATGATATTATAGGATTTAAGTCTAGCTCTACCCACTTTTCAAAGAAGTTATTACTCATATATTAGCTTTCTACGTAATTCTTAAGATTTTTCCCAACTTTAGGGTGTTTTAATTTTTTAATTGCACTTGATTCTATTTGTCTTACTCTTTCTCTAGTAACACTTAATTCTTTTCCAATCTCTTCAAGTGTTCTATCACTAGCATCTTCCATAAGACCAAATCTCATTCTTACAACTGCTTGTTCTCTTTCATTTAATTGAGCAAGAATTTGGTCAATTTGACCTTGTAAATCCTCTTTCATGATATTATCAACAGGAGTTGGAGCTTTTTCATCAGGTACAAAGTCCCCAAATTTACCATCATCATCACTACCTATTGGTGCTTCAAGTGAAACTGGCTCTTTAGTGATTTTGATTACTTGTTTAACTTTATCAACAGGAAGTCCTACTTCTTTTGCAATCTCTTCTACATCTGGCTCTTTACCATTTTCTTGAATACCTTTTCTAATGATTTTATTGATTCTATTAATAGTCTCAATCATATGAATTGGAATTCTAATAGTTCTTGCTTGATCTGCAATTGCTCTACTAATTGCTTGTCTAATCCACCATGTAGCATAAGTAGAGAATTTATAACCTTTTTTATACTCAAACTTATCAACTGCTTTCATAAGACCTATGTTTCCTTCTTGAATTAAATCAAGGAAAGGTAAACCTCTATTTGTATATCTTTTTGCAATAGATACTACAAGTCTAAGGTTTGATTTTGCCATTCTTGTCTTAGCTTGATCAGTTATTTGTTTACCTCTTTTAATTTGTTCTAGAACATCTTTTAACTCTTCTGGTTCTAAATCAAATCCATCTTTACTAGCTTCTGCTGTTTGGAAAAGTTTTTTAATCTCCATATAAGTGCTTACCATAGTAGCTTCTGGAACCATAGAAGTAATTTGAACTTTAGTTAAATTCAAGATATTGTCCAAAATCTTTTGGTGGTTTTTCTTTAGCATATCATTAAAAAGTGGTAATCTATACTCTAATCTTTTTAACTCATGCTCAAAACCAGTGTCAGATTTTAGTGCAGTTTCCATAGCTCTTACGATTTCACTAATAAGTTTTGAAGTTGGACCTAAATCAAGTAAAGCCTCTTTTAATATTTTTTTCTTAAAAGCAATAGCTAAATTGTGTTGCATTTGATCAATTTCATCATCAGATTTAGCTGATTCTTTTGTCAAAAATTTTAACCAATCTTTTTTTGCTTTTTCTAAAACTTTAAAAGCTGCAATAATTGTTTCTGCTCTTTTATCAAGTTTTTTCTGTTTTTTACCTTTTTTCTCTTCTTCCTCTTCTGGTTCAGAGTCTTCTTCAATGTCATCATCTTTATCGTCTGAATCTTCATCATCAAAGTTTCTAAAAAGTTCTTTAACTTTTCTCTCTCTATTTACTAAAGGTTCTTTATACTCAAGAATAAAGTCAATTAAATATGGAACATAACAAATGGCATCAAGAATTACATCTTCACCCATTTCTATTTTTTTAGAAATTTCGATTTCTTCTTCTTTTGTTAAAAGAGGAATTTGTCCCATTTCTCTAAGATACATTCTAACAGGTGAATCTGATCTACTCCATTCTAAAAGTTCTTTATTCTTTAGTAAGTCATATACATCTTCTTCGTTTTCTCTTAGTTTGTTTCTATGTTCTGCTTTTCTTTTTGCTTCTTCGGCATTCATTCTTTTAGCTTGTTCTTGCGAACTAATTAGTTGTACATTATATAACTGAACTAAAGCTAGAAGTTTTTTAACATTTGCTGCTGAAGGTGCTTTTGGAAAGATTTTAATGATTTTTTCATAAGTTAAGATAGAATCTTTGTACTCTTTAACAATTTGTTCTATTGATTTATTTAAATCTTTTGCACTCATATAATAAAGTTCCTTATTTAAGATAGTCATATATTATACCGAAATTAGTTAAAAAAATAATTAAATTTATCTATTTAATCTATTATTTTTAAATAATTAGATAAAATGCGTCTTCATTTAAAATTATATAAGATAAAAATTGTATGGAGAAATACTAAAACTTAAGGACAGAATATGAATGTAATTACTGGAAAAGTATGGAATTTTGGAGCAAATATAGATACTGATATTATTATTGCTGCTAGATATTTAAATAGTTCAGAACCTGAACATTTGGCAAAATATGTAATGGAAGACGCAGATCCAGATTTTCCTAAGAAGCTACAAAAAGGTGATATTATTGTTGCTGGTGAAAATTTTGGTTGTGGTTCTAGTAGAGAACATGCTCCAATTGCCTTAAAAGCTGCTGGAGTTGCTGCTGTGGTAGCCCCATCATTTGCTAGAATTTTTTATAGAAATGCTTTTAATATGGGATTACCAATTTTTGAACTACCAGAAGCTTTAGAAATAAAAGAGAATGATGAAATTTCTATTGATCTTGATAATGGAAAAATTATTAATAACACAACTAATAAATCATATGAATTTATTCCTATCCCTGAGTTTATGCAAGAGTTAATTTCAGTTGGTGGACTAATAAACTATGCAAAAGAAGAAATAAAGAAGGAAAATAATGAAAAACTATAATATTTCAATTATTAAAGGTGATGGAATTGGTCCTGAGATTGTTGATGAGGCAATTAAAGTACTAGATGCTGTTTCTTACTCTTGTGGATTTTCTTTAGAGTATAAAGAGTATTTAATGGGTGGAATTGCTATTGATATGACAGGTGTTCCACTTCCTGATGAAACGGTACAAGGTGTTTTAAACTCTGATGCTTGTTTATTTGGTTCAATTGGTGGAGAAAAATGGGATACACTTCCAAGAGAACTTAGACCTGAAACTGGACTTTTAAAGTTTAGAGAAGCTATGGGTGTATATGCAAATTTACGACCTGCACTTATTTATGATGAATTAGTAAATGCTTCAACACTTAAGCCTGAAGTTATTGAAGGTGTTGATATTATGGTTGTGCGTGAGCTTATTGGTGGAATATATTTTGGACAACCAAGAGAAAATGATGGTTTTAAAGCATTTAATACTATGGTTTATACAAAACCTGAAATTGAAAGAATTGGTAAAAAAGCTTTTGAGCTTGCAATGAAAAGAGATAAAAGAGTTTGTTCTGTTGATAAAGCAAATGTTCTTGAAGTTTCTCAATTATGGAGAGACACAATGGAAGAGTTATCAAAAGATTATCCAGAAGTTGAATTATCTCATATGTATGTAGATAATGCAGCTATGCAACTTGTTAGAAATCCAAAGCAGTTTGATGTTATTGTAACAGGAAATATTTTTGGAGATATATTATCAGATACAGCTTCAATGGTAGTTGGTTCAATTGGATTATTGCCAAGTGCTAGTACTGGTGATAAAACAGCAGTTTATGAGCCAATTCATGGTAGTGCACCTGATATTGCTGGACAAGGAATTGCAAACCCTATTGCTACAATTGAAAGTGCTGGAATGATGCTTAGATACTCTTTAGGTGAAGATGAAGCAGCAAATAAAATTGATTCAGCTATTAAAAAAGCACTTAAAGATGGTTATAGAACAAAAGATTTAGCAGCATATGATGCAAAAGAGATTGTTACAACAGCAGAAATGGGTGATATTATAGCAAATAATATAAATAAATAAGAGACTTTCTCTTATTTATAAAAAAACTCTTTTATAAATATTTAATTTCAGATTTTTTGATTTTTTGTTCAAATAATTTATTCTTTTGATATAAATTTAGATAAAATCTTTAAAAGGTAATTAAAAATGGAAAGTATTATTGCTTTAGAAGAACTCATTAAAGATAATGAAACAAAAATTGCTTTACAAGAAAAACAGATTAAAAATCATGAAACTGGTGTATATAGACTCTCTCGTATGGGTTTAGCCTCGGCTGAAAATTCACTTGAATTAGCAACACAACTTGTAGAAAAATATAAAAAAATGTTAGAACAACTTCAATCAATTGAAGGAGAAGCTTTAAGAGAAAAAGAGCAACTTGTGATTTTAGCAGAGAGAAAAAAATATTTTGATGCGCAACCTTCTAGAATAAAACTAAATAAAGAAGAAAGTAGTGATAAAAAACTAGAAGTTTTAAGAATTTTAGATGAATTACCTGAGGGCATTCAGTTTGAAGATAAAGAGTTACTTGAAATGGCTGAGAAATCTTTGGAGTTAAATCTTTCTGATTTAGATGAGTTTCATGCTAAATTAGAAGATATCAAAAGTGAGTTTAAAGCTATTAAAGAACAAATTGAAGATGAAAACTTACAAGAGTTTCAAACAATAGATTTTTTAATTCCTCTTGTTGTACTTCATTTTTATGTTTTAAAATCAAATATACAAGATCATATAAAAAGTATCAATGAAAAAGCTTCTCAAAAACAAAAAGATTTAGAAGAAGAAAAAAATGAACAAATAAAAAAAATTGAAGAATCTTATAAAGAACAAGAAGAACTTTTACAAGCTAAACAAACAGATAAAAATACAAAAAAACAAGAACTCCTTGATATTCAATCAACAATGAAAACTTTAAGTAACAAACTTTTAAAAACAAAAAATATTAAAATAGAAAAAGCAATTGAAAAAAGATTTCCAGGATTTCCAAAATATGAAGATTGGTGGATAAGAGAGTTATGGTCAAGTCATCAAGCATACTTTGCACTGTATAGATGGAAAAAAATAATAAATCAGCTATGTGTAACAACAGAGCAGAAAAAAGCTTGGTCTATTATTTTTGATAGATGGGTTTTTATTAAAAAACTTTTAAATGATAAGGGAAAACTTGCATATCACTATCACTTTGCATTTGATTCTTTATTAAGTACTTATGCAGAATTAGAAGAAGAACTAATAGTAAAAAATATTGAATCAATGGAGACTATAATAAATAAAATCACTGCAAAAGAAGATTTTACAAAAAATGTAAGTTTTCATAAAGTGATTACTTCATATTTACAATTTAAAACAGAAAAAATAAATAAAAGTTCAAAACAAAAAGAAGAAGATGTCTTATTTTAATTGATATTTATACCAATAGTTCAAATTTATTTTTTTTATGTTAAAATTTATAAAAATATTTTTATATAGGAAAATTATGTCTGATAAAAAGTATAGACTTGTAACTAGAAGCGATATGGATGGTCTTGTTTGTGGAACACTACTAAAGTACTTAGGAATCATTGATGAAATTACTTTTGTTCATCCAAAAGATATGCAAGATGGCAAGATAGAAATTACATCAAGTGATATTACAACAAATTTACCTTATGTTGATGGTGTGTATTTAGCATTTGATCATCATTTTAGTGAAACACTTAGAAATGAGAAAAAAGATAATCATATTATTGATGCAGATGCACCAAGTGCGGCAGAAGTTGTATATAGATATTATGGTGCAGATGAAAAGTTTCCTTCAAAATTTAAACCAATGATGGATGCAGCCAATAAAGCTGATAGTGCATCTTTTACAAAAGAAGATATATTAAATCCAAAAGGTTGGGAGTTATTAAGTTTTTTAATGGATAGCAGAACAGGTCTTGGGAGATTTAGAGATTTTACTGTTGCAAACTATCAACTAATGATGGATTTGATTGATTATTGCAAAGATCATGATATTGATGATATTTTGGCATTATCTGATGTAAAAGAGAGAATTGATTTATATTTTAAGTATGAGGAACAGTTTAAAGAACAACTAAAAAGATGTACAACAGTTCACAAAAATCTTATAATAGTTGATTATAGAGGCGAAGAGATAATATATCCAGGAAATAGATTTATGATATATGCAATGTATCCAGAAGCAAATATTTCTATTCATGCTGTTTGGGGTAAAGATAAACAAAATGTTGTTTATAGTACTGGAAAATCAATTATTAATAAAACATCAAATACAAATATTGGTGAACTTATGCTTAAGTATAATGGCGGAGGTCATAAAGCTGCTGGTGGTTGTCAAATTGAGCATGAAAATGCCAATAAAGTATTAGATGAGTTAATTACTCAAATTAATATAGATGGTTAAAACTTAATAAATAGACAAAATGTCTATTTATTAGTTTCACTTTCACTATCTAGTAAATCATCATGCTCTTCCATATCCCACGGAAGTGTTGCTGGTGTTGTGTGAATAAATCTTAGGTATTTTTCAAACTGTGTTAATATATCATTTATTATAGTATGCTCTTCATATCCATATAAATCATAATGTAAACCACCTCTTTTTAAAAATGCTTCTGCATTATAATAGTGAGTTTGTTCTTCTTCCATTTTATCAAGAGTTAAATATGCAAAATCTGGTAGATCATACTCTCTTAATCTAACTTCATAATTAAAGTTAACATGTTCATCTTTGTAAATAGAAATGATAGCTCTTACATACTCTTCATCATACTCTATCTCACAATTCCAATTAGAATCTTTTAACTCTTTTTTGATTTTTTTCATGCTGTTATAAACATCATTTTTTATAAAATGCTCAACTACATCTTTTTTAGGAAAATTAATTAACTCTTTTAATCTACCTTTCCAAAATTCGTCATTATCTACACTTGGATGTTGAAAATTCATATTTACAGTGTGTTGTAAACTATCTTCTCTATGATCTTCAATAATCAAAGCTCTCCACATACCAATACCTGCTATTATCATTATAATAGCAAAGGGCAGGGCACTTACAATGGAAGCTGTTTGTAAAGCTCCTAAACCACCTGCTATTAAAAGTACAGAGGCTACAACACCTTCTAATATAACCCAAAATGAACGCTGCCATGCAGGTGTATGAATTGCTCCACCTGAAGCTAAAGAGTCTATTACTAGTGAACCTGAATCTGATGAAGTTACAAAAAAAGTAATAATTAAAAAAACAGTTATAAAAGATATTACTTCTGTAAAAGGTAATCTTTCAAAAAGTTTAAATAGTGCTATTGCTTTATCATTTTGAACTTCTGTAATTAATGAATCATAACCTTGTACCATTACCATATGAAGTGCAGTATCACCAAATATTGAAAACCATAGAAATGTAAAAATCGTAGGTACTAACATAACACCTACAACAAATTGTCTAATTGTTCTACCCTTACTAATTTTAGCAATAAAAAGTCCAACAAAAGGTGCCCATGCAATAGTCCAGCCAAAAATAAATAGTGTCCAGTTTCCAATCCAATCATTTGAAGTATATGCTTGAAGACTAAAAGTTCTTTCAACAATATTACTTAAATAACTACCTGTATTTTCCAAGAAAGTATTTAAAATAAAAATAGTTGGACCTACAGTAAATACAAATATCATAAGAGCAACTGCAAGTAATATATTTATTATTGATAATCTTTTTACACCTTTATCCATTCCTGCAAGTACAGAAAATAGTGCTAGTGCTGTTATTAAAGCAATAATAGTAACTTGTACAGTTGTACTTACTTCAATACTAGGCCATAAGTAGTTTAGCCCTGCATTTATTTGTGATACAGATAAACCCAAAGTCGTTGCAATACCAAATAGTGTTCCTAAAATAGCAAAGGTATCAACTGTATGACCAGCAGGTCCATGAATTTTATCTCCAATTAGTGGATAAAGTGTTGATCTCATTGATAATGGTAAACCATGTCTAAAAGCAAAATATGCAAGTGTTAGACCAACTAATCCATAAATAGCCCAAATATGAAATCCCCAGTGAAAATAAGCAATTTGCATTGCTTGTTTTGCAGCTTCAATTGTCAATGCTTCACCAGAAGGAGGCGCAGCATAATGAAGTATAGGTTCAGCAACACCAAAAAATAACAATGCAATACCATATCCAGCTGAAAAAAGCATAGCAAACCAAGATGAAAAACTATATTCAGGTTCTGAGTGATCAGGTCCTAATTTTATATGTCCCCAAGGTGAAATTGCAATTGATACTATAAATATCAAAAATAGTGCCACTGCAAGCATATAAAACCAACCAAAATCATTGGTAATATACTCAAGTGTTGAAGAGAAAACTTCTCCCATTAATTTTGGATTGCTTATTGTTCCTACTACTAATAATAGTATTACTATAACAGCAGGAATAAAAACAGGAACCAAAATTGTTGAGTTAGAATTTTTAAGTTTTTCTAACATTTTTATCCTTTATTAAAAGTTGTAATATAAATAATATCAAAATAGAAATTAAGTTTATAATTTATTTTTTAAATTCATATAAAACTCTTCAAATGAGGGCAAAACTAAGCTTGGTTCTCTTTGCTTTTTCCCCCACATAGGTTCAGGAAAATAAGAGTCTTGTTTAAATCTTGCCATAATATGAAAATGCACATGAGGTACATAGTTTCCAAATGAAGCAATATTTATCTTTTCAGGATTAAAATACTCAATCATCTCTTTTTCTATAATATCAAGTTTACTCCAAATCTCATTTTTAACATTTTGAGGACAATGACAAAACTCTTTATAATTCTCTTTAGTAAAAATTTTAAGCCAAGGTATTTCACTTTTTTCTACATCTATATATATTAAATCATTCTCATAAATATAATTCATGTTTTATCCTTGTTTTTTTATCATTTTATCAAAAATATACTAAATCAAGTTAAAAAACCTTTTTATATACACAATTCAACATACTTTAAGTAAACATTAAATATAATCCAATTCCATTTTTCAGCCAAAGAGGAATTTTTTATAAAATATTTGTGTTTTATAAAGAGTTGGGCAGAATCAGAAAAAAGCAAATTTCCTTATATCAAGGTTGTTTTAGCTTGGCTTACATTTTTGATAAAAGATTTTATGCTTTTTTCAAGTGTAATTCTTCCCTGTTGAAAAGTGGTAAATAACACAAAAAGAGGACCAGCTTATGAAAGTAAGAGCTTCAGTTAAAAAAATGTGTGATAAATGTAAAGTTATCAAGAGAAAAGGGATCGTAAGAGTAATTTGCGATAACAAAAAACACAAACAAAGACAAGGATAAAAAGACATGGCTAGAATTGCAGGTGTTGATTTACCAAATAAAAAAAGAATGGAGTATGCTTTAACATACATTTTCGGTATTGGTTTACATAACTCTAGATTAATCTTAGACGCTGTTGGAATTGATTACAACAAAAGAGCTCACGAGCTAACAGAAGATGAAGCAGCAGCTATTAGACAAGAGATCCAAAAAAACTACATGGTTGAGGGTGATCTTAGAAAAAAAGTTGCTATGGATATCAAATCATTAATGGATTTAGGTTCATATAGAGGTTTAAGACATAGAAAAGGTTTACCTTGTAGAGGGCAAAAGACAAAAACTAATGCTAGAACAAGAAAAGGTAAAAAGAGAACTGTTGGTGCAGCAGCGAAATAAGGATAACTGATGGCAAAAAGAAAAGTAACTAGAAAAAAAATAGTAAAAAAGAATATTGCTGACGGAATTGTTCACATTGCAGCAACATTCAATAATACAATGGTAACAGTAACTGACAACGCAGGTAATGCTATTGCATGGTCAAGTTCTGGAAACCTAGGTTTCAAAGGTAGTAAAAAATCTACTCCATTTGCTGCTCAACAAGCAGTAGAAGATGCGATGAAAAAAGCTATGGAACACGGTATTAAAAATGTAGGAATCAAAATCCAAGGACCAGGTTCTGGAAGAGATACTGCAGTTAAATCTGTTGGTTCTATGGAAGGTATCAGAGTTACATGGTTAAAGGATGTTACACCACTACCACACAATGGTTGTAGACCTCCTAAGAGAAGAAGAGTGTAAGGAGTAGGTAATGGCAAGATATAGAGGACCAGTAGAAAAAATTGAAAGAAGACTAGATGCAGACCTTGGATTAAAAGGTGAGAGAAGACTTAATGGAAAGTCTGCATTAGAAAAAAGACCATACGCTCCAGGACAACATGGACAAAGAAGAACTAAAATCTCTGAGTATGGTTTACAATTAAGAGAAAAGCAAAAAGCTAAATATCTTTATGGAGTATCTGAAAAACAATTTAGAAAATACTTCAAAGAAGCTGCAAGAAGAGATGGAAATACAGGGGAAAACCTTATTACATTAATTGAGCAAAGATTAGATAATGTTGTTTATAGAATGGGATTTGCTACAACTAGAGCAAATGCTAGACAATTCACAACTCATGGACATGTTTTAGTAGATGGAAAAAAATTAGATATTCCTTCTTATATCGTAAAACCTGGACAAAAAATTGAAATTAGAGAAAAATCTAAAACTAACCCACAAATCGTGAGAGCTTTAGAGTTAACAAACCAAACTGGTATGGTTGACTGGGTAGATGTAGATAAAGATAAAGTATTTGGTATTTTTACAAGAATTCCTACAAGAGAAGAAGTAGTTATTCCTGTTGAAGAAAGATTAATTGTAGAGTTATATTCTAAATAATAAGTAAGGTAGCATATGAAAAAGTTTGCAGACGCACCGTTTTTACCGACAGAAGTTGAAATAGAAGCTATCAGTGAAACTGAAGCTAAAATATCAGCATATCCATTTGAGAGTGGTTTTGCAATTACTTTAGCTCACCCTTTAAGAAGACTTCTATTAAGTAGCTCAATTGGATACGCTCCAATTGCAGTTAAAATAGAAGGTGCTAATCATGAGTTTGATTCATTAAGAGGTATGCTTGAAGATATAGCTATTTTTATTATTAATCTTAAAAATATTAAGTTTAAAATCAATAGTGATGAAGAGCAGGTTATTGCTGAATACTCTTTTGATGGACCAAGAGAGATAAAAGGAGCTGACTTAACTAATGCAGATGTTGAAGTTGTTAGTCCTGAAGCACACCTAGCTACAATTAATAGTGATTGTAATTTAACTTTCTCAATTATTATTCAAAAAGGTATTGGTTATATGCCTTCTGAAGATATTAGAGATATAGTTGGACCTGATTACATTCCTATTGATGCATTCTTCACACCAGTAAAAAAAGTTGTTTATGATATTGAAAAAATGTTAGTTGAAGATAATCCAAATTTTGAAAAAGCTGTATTTACAGTACAGACAAATGGTCAAATTACACCAATTACTGCTTTTAAAGAAGCAATATCTGTAATGTATTCTCAAATGTCAGTATTCAATAAAGTATTTGATTTATCTGAAGTAACAGTTAATGATTCTGGTGAAGAACCAGTAGAATTAAAAGATTTGATTGTAAAAATCGATGATTTGAATTTAAGTGCTAGAAGTTTTAACTCTTTAGATAGAGCAGGGTTAAAATATTTAGGTGAATTAGTACTTATGAGTGAAGTAGAAGTTAAAAATATCAAGAACCTAGGAAAGAAATCTTTTGATGAAATTTCTGATAAGTTAGAAAGCTTAGGTTTCCCTATTGATAATACACTTCCAGAAAATATTGCGTCGGCTTTGAGAAGAAAGCTTGAACAATTAAAAGTATAGTAGTAAAGGTTTAATATGAGACATAAGCATGGTTATAGAAAGCTAAATAGAACATCTTCTCATAGAAAAGCATTGTTAAAAAATATGGCAATTGCTTTAATTACAAGAGAAAAAGTTGAAACAACTGTTCCAAAAGCAAAAGAATTAAGAAGATATATTGAGAAATTAGTTACTGTATCAAAAAATGCAGACTTAAATACTCACAGACAAGTATTCGCTTCATTACAAGATAAAGAAGCAACTAAAAAATTAATTAATGAAATAGCTCCACAGTATGAAACAAGAAATGGTGGATATACTTCAATTGTTAAAACAAGAATTAGAAGAGGTGATGCTACACAAATGGCATTCATCTCATTTGTTAAGTAATTATTAACAAACTTTCACAAAAGGGATAGAAGCTTTGCTTCTGTCCCTTTTTTTTATTCCTCAAAAAATAATTTTTTCAACTCCTATTTGCTTTACTAGATTTTAATCATTTTTTATATATAATGTGGCGTAATACTATATTTGTAAACAAATTTTAGGAGCAATAATTGATAACTCTAAAAGAAGCACTACAACTTAGTAGTGAGGAAATAAAAGATTTAAGAAAAGATTTAAATGAAAAGATAAAACAAAGTAACATAGGGGCTTATGTAGAACAATTAACTAATAGTGATATTTCTATTTGTGGTGAGGGAATACCTATAGCTATTAAAGATAATATTAATGTAAAAGATTGGGAAATTACTTGCTCTAGTAATATTTTAAAAAATTATATATCGCCATACAATGCAACTGTAATTGATAATCTTATTAAAGCTAATTTAAGTCCATTTGGAAGAACTAATATGGATGAGTTTGCTATGGGAAGTTCAACTGAGTCTTCATGTTATGGAAAAACTTTAAATCCTATTGATAATAATAAAGTTCCAGGGGGAAGTTCTGGTGGTTCTGCTGCTGCTGTTGCTGGTGGAATTGCAATTGCTGCGTTAGGTACTGACACAGGTGGAAGTATTAGACAACCTGCTGCTTATTGTGGTTGTGTTGGTATGAAGCCAACTTATGGAAGAGTTTCAAGATATGGAATTACTGCTTATTCATCTTCATTAGATCAATGTGGTCCAATAACTCAAAATGTTGAAGATGCAGCAATATTATATGATATTATTTCTGGAAATGACCCAATGGATTCAACTTCTGCAAATATTGAATATCCAAAAGTTAGCCAAAGTTTAAATAGTGATAAAAAACTTACAATTGCAGTTATTGAAAACTTTATTGAACAAGCAAGTGATGAAGTAAAAAAAGGTTTTAATAAAGCAGTTGATGCATTAAAAGAGGCTGGTCATACAATTGTTTATAAAAATATGGTAGATACTTCAAAGATTCTATCTTCGTACTATATTGTAGCAACTGCGGAAGCTAGTGCGAATTTAAGTAGATTTGATGGTGTAAGATATGGAAATAGAAAAGGTGATGCAGGTCTAAAAGATATGTATACACAAACAAAATCTCAAGGTTTTGGACATGAGGTACAAAAAAGAATTTTATTAGGTTCTTTTGTTTTAAGTTCTGGATACTATGATGCGTATTATATCAAAGCTCAAAAGGTAAGACATCTTATAAAAGATGAATATGAAACAATTTTTAAAGAAGCAGATTTAATACTTTCTCCAGTATCTCCAACTACAGCTGTAGAGTTTGGAAGTTTTAAAACTTCACTTGATATGTATTTAAGTGATATATATACAATCTCTGTAAACTTAGCGGGACTTCCTGCAATATCATTGCCTGTAGATAAAGATAGTAGTGGAATGCCAGTTGGTGTTCAATTAATAGGTAAAGCATATGATGAACAAACTATGTTTGATGGTGCTTTATCTTTAGAAAAATGTGTAAATTATAAGAAATAAATATTATAAAGGGGATATTAAATGAGAATTAGAAAAAAAGCATTAACGTTTGAAGATGTACTTTTAGTACCACAAAAATCAGAAGTTTTACCTAAAGAGGTTTGTTTAGAAACAAAACTAACAAAAAATATTAGTTTAAATATCCCATTTGTTAGTGCTGCTATGGATACTGTTACAGAATATAGAGCTGCTATTGCAATGGCTAGACTTGGTGGAATAGGTATCATACATAAAAATATGGATGTTGAAACACAAGCATTACAATGTAAAAAAGTTAAAAAAAGTGAATCAGGAATGATTATTGATCCTGTAACAATTGGACCTGAACAAACACTACAAGATGCAGAAGATATAATGGCTTCATATAAAATCTCAGGTGTACCTGTTGTTGATAAAGATAATACATTATTAGGTATCTTAACAAACAGAGATATGAGATTTACTAAAGATTTTACTTTAATAGCAAAAGATAAAATGACAAAAATGCCTTTAATTACTGCAAAAGAGGGTACTACACTTGATGAAGCTGCTGATATTATGCATGCAAATAAAATAGAAAAACTTCCAATTGTTAATGCTAATAATAAACTAATTGGACTTATTACAATTAAAGATATTAATAAAAAAAGAGAATATCCAAATGCAAATAAAGATGAATTTGGAAGATTAAGAGTTGGTGCTGCAATTGGTGTAGGGCAAATGGATAGAGCAAAAGCACTTTGTGCTGCTGGTGTAGATGTTTTAGTACTTGATTCTGCTCATGGACACTCAAAAGGTATTTTAGAAACAGTAAAACAAATTAAAGCTGAACTTGATATTGAAATAATTGCAGGAAATGTTGCAACAGCAGAAGCTACAAGAGATTTGATTTTAGCTGGTGCTGATGCTGTAAAAGTTGGAATTGGACCTGGTTCTATTTGTACAACTAGAATAGTAGCTGGTGTTGGTGTACCACAAATTTCTGCAATTGATGAGTGTGCTGCTGAGGGTGCTAAACATGGAGTTCCAGTTATTGCTGATGGTGGAATTAAATATTCAGGTGATGTAGCAAAAGCTTTAGCAGTTGGAGCTAGTTCTTGTATGATGGGAAGTGCTTTAGCTGGTACTGATGAAAGCCCTGGTGAAGTTGTACTTTTCCAAGGAAGAAAGTTCAAAACATACAGAGGTATGGGAAGTATTGGAGCTATGGCTAAAGGAAGTAATGATAGATATTTCCAAGAAGGAACAGCTACAGATAAACTTGTACCTGAAGGAATTGAAGGAAGAGTTGCTTATAGAGGAAGTATCTCAGATATTATTCACCAAATGGTAGGTGGACTAAGAGCTTCTATGGGATATTTAGGAAGTGAAAGTATTCCTGTATTTCAAAAGAAAGCTGAGTTTGTAGAAATTACAACAGCAGGACTTAAAGAGTCTCATGTTCATGATGTGACTATTACAAATGAAGCGCCTAACTACCACGTATAAAAGTGATGTTATAAACATCATCTTTTAAACTTATTCTGCGTTGAAGATTGATTTTTTATTCTCATGTACTATGTGTACACTCCGAGAAAAAATCAATCTTCGCCTTGACTAAATTCAAAATCTAATATTTCTAATATCACTTTTTGATTTCATTGACTTTTCTAAAACTTTTATAATATTATTTTAAAAACCCAAGACGAATTGCAATATCTTAACAATTAAATCATTTAAAAAATTATATCAAATATATAAGTTAGGATAAAATTATTATATATTGTAATATTTTATTAAAATCATCGTATTTACGGAATTTTGTTTAACTCAATATCATACATTAAAAATGTATTACTATTAAGTAATTTTATGGATAATTAATATATAATATATTATTAATGAATGGTTATACGAGTTGCCACCTTAAATTTTGACGAAATTTATTTAACTAAATGGGCAGAGAAAATATTAAATGGTACTAAAAAATGCAAAGGTCAATATCTTACTTTCCCGCATTTGAGAAGCCAAGTGTTTATTTATTGTTTCGGAGAAGTTTTGTAACTGTTTGAGCATAATAAATATGCTGGGAGCATATTTTTATGTAAGTTTT